>JBFIZG010000223.1:0-6067 GCA_041604955.1 Gemmatimonadales bacterium
CGCGGAAGCGGTGAAGCCGCTGCGGGTGCTGACGAATCATCTCGTTGCAGTAGCACGATCAAGAAACCTGGAAATCGATAGAGGCTGTAAGCGGATTGCTGGTACTCGACCAGCGTTCACATGTTTGTTGGTGCATTGTTTCAAAAAAACCCTCAAGAAGGAGAGCAACCATGACCCATCTCAGTGTTTGCATGCGATGGTCGCAGACAGTCACCGCGGGGGTGCTCCGAACGGGACTCTGTCTCGCCGCACTTGGCGGGCTGGGCTTGGCACTCGTCGCGGCGCCGGCTCTCGCCCAGACCGGAACGGTGGAAGGCCGGGTGACCGTCGCGAGCACGGGCCAGCCGATCGCGAACGCCCAGGTGACGATCATCGGGACGGCGATCGGCACCCGAACGGATCAAAACGGCCAGTTCGCCCTGCTCAACGTCCCCACGGGCTCGCAACAGCTCCGAGTGGCGGCGATTGGGTACAAGCTTGGTCTCCTTCAGCTCAACGTGCAAACCGGAACGATCACGACGCAGACGCTCACGCTCTCGAGAAGCGTGCTGCGTTTGGACGAGGTCGTCGTGACGGGGACGGCAGGCGAGGCGCGAAAGCGTGCGGTTGGGAACTCGATCTCACAGATCGATCTCACCAACGTGGCCGATCCTCCCGCCAGCATGGACCAGCTCCTTCAGGGTCGCGCGGCGGGCGTTCAGGTCATGCAGTCGAACGCCGCCTCAGGTGCCGGTGCCCAGATACGGCTCCGCGGCGCCGTGAGTGTGAGTCAGAGCAACCAGCCGCTGATCTATATCGACGGAGTCCGGGTACGCAGCGAGGGATACCGGCGTAACAGGCCACCTGTCGGCTTTACCGGCCGCAGCGGCAACGTCGAGGCAAGTCCGTTGAACGATCTGAACCCAGACGACATCGATCGAATCGAGGTGATCAAGGGGTCTGCCGCCAGCACCTTGTACGGGACCGAAGCAGCGGCGGGCGTAATCCAGATCTTCACGAAAAAGGGCCGCACGGGCACACCGCGTTGGACATTCCAGATCGATCAGGGATTTTCGAACGTTCGCCCGTTCGGGACTGATGACAATCCGTTCCTCAACCTGAAGCCGGGGGACAACGCGGTATTCGCCACCGACCCTGAAGCCACGTTGGGTGGTGGAAGCTGCGCAGATCCGTCACCCAACCAGGACTGCTCTTGGTTGCAGAACGGGTACCGGCAGAAGTACGCCGGGTCGGTTGGCGGTGGCGTTGGTGGGTTCACCTACTACGTCTCGGGTGGCTATCAGGACTACGAGGGGGTACTGCCCAACGATTCCGAAGAGAAGGTCTCCACACGCGGCAACTTCACGTTCGACGTGTTCGACAACGTGCGAATCGACTGGAACACGTCGTACTCCAATACGCGAGTCAAGAATACAGCTCAGGGCAACAATGCCCATGGGTTGACGTTGAACGTGTACCGCGCCGAGCGAAATTATCTCCAGTCCAGTGATCCGCGCGGTCTCCGAGATCTGCTCAATCAAGAGATCACGACCGATATCAATCGTCTCGTGACTGGTGTGACGGTGAACTACACGCCATGGCCGTGGTTCTCCAATCGGTACACGATCGGATACGATCTGGCGCAACAGGAGAACCGCAACCTCCGGCCGTTCGGGTTCATTCGCGCGCGCCAGGGCATTCTCTCGGACGAACAGATCACCTACCAAACGTTGACCAGCGACTACGTCGGCAACGTCAATGCACGCTTGACGGGCGACCTGAGGACCACGTTCTCGTTTGGTGGCCAGAGCATCACGACGAGGCAAGTCCGTACCACGGCGTATGGTGAAGGGTTTGCCGGTCCCGGTGTCCCGGAAGTCAGCGACGCATCGCTGTTCATCGCGCGGGAGAACCGTCTACGACTCGTGACGGCGGGATTCTTCTTCCAGAACGTGCTGGACTACAAGAATCGTTACTTCTTCACGGCCGGTATTCGGTTCGACGGCAACAGCGCGTTCGGCAGCAACTTGGGGTTGGAGGCCTACCCCAAAGCAAGCCTGTCCTACGTCATCTCAGACGAGGAGTTTTGGCCGACCGACCTGGGCGAAATGAAGCTCCGTGCCGCACTGGGGTTTGCAGGCCGGGCACCGGGCGCATTCGATGCCATTCGGACGTGGAATGCGATTGCGTCAGCGGGTCAGCCGGCGTTTCGCCCGGCCAACGTCGGGAACCCCGACGTCGGTCCGGAACGGACTCGGGAAATCGAGTTGGGGTTCGATGCCGGGTTCGTTGATGGCCGCGTCTCGGCAGAGTTCACTTGGTATCAGCAACGCACGAGCGACGCGTTGTTCAACGTGCGGCAGGTACCCTCCAATGGATTCTTGAACTCGCAGGCCGCGAACGTTGGCGTGATTCGCAACCAGGGTATCGAGCTGTCCGTGAACGCCGAGATCATCAACCAGCCCAATTGGGGCGTCGATGTGGGAACCAACATCTACACGAATCAGTCCAAGGTGCTGGATCTTGGCGGCGCCGTGCCTTTCGGGGCCGGCGGTGGTTGGGTAGAAGAGGGATTTCCCGTCATGGCTGCACGGGGCGACCTGATCACCAATCCGGACGCGATCGCCGATCCGGTGATCGAGACGGATCATATCTTCGGTCCGCAGCAGCCGACCTTTGTCTTCACGCCGTCCATAAACATCAGGCTTCCCAAGGGCGTCCAGCTCTCGGCCCGTGGTGAATATCAAGGTGGGGCGTGGATCCAGGATGGCGCCTCGTTCAACGCGCTCAGCCGCTCGGTGCGCTGGCCGACATGCAACGCGGCGTACACGCTGATCGACGCCGGGAATTCAGACCAGCTCACCGCACGGCAACGCGCGGAGTGCATACCGGGGAACACGAACTCTCGCACGTTCTACTTCAAGCAAGATTTCTTCAAGATTCGGGACGTGACACTGAGTATCCCCATGGAATGGGCGATCCGGCAGGCTCAGAGTGCCAGCTTGACGCTCACAGCCCAGAACTATGTCCGCTGGATCAACAGCGATCTGCGGATGTTCGATCCCGAGATGGTGGCCCGGGAATCGCTCTCGGACCAGAACCGAAGCATCAGCGAGCACATTCCGCCGCCAGCGATCTTCACGGCGTCGCTTCGGATCGGCTTCTGAGTTCGGTAACCGCAATCTGGGACCATCTTCGACGGAGAGAGAGTGAACCATGAGGGAAAGAAATAGATCGACTTTCGCACGACGCCTGGGGAGCAGCCTGCTTCCGGTAGCCGTCGTGGGCGTGGTGGTCGCGTGTGACACGACCGTCACGAATCCCGGAGGATCGCAGGACGCCTTTCTCGACAGTCTCACGGCCCACCAGGCCGTCGTGACGGGAGCCAGACGCGATCTGGCCGACGCCATGGACAACATCCTGTACTGGGGCGCTGCCATGACGTTTGAGATCAATCCTGCCGGCTCGACGGGAAGTTTTGGAATCGAATCGTACATTCAGGCGGGCCGGTTTGACGCAAATGACAGCGGCGATTGGAACGCTGCTGCGCGTGCGCGCTGGACCGCCGAGAACGGGTTCGCGAGATTCGAGAGAGTCCTACCGAACATCCCGGGGGCTCCAGCCATCTCCGCGTACGGGCCCGCGGCTGAGGCCTTGATGTACGCGGGATACGCGAATCGTCTCCTGGGCGAAAACTTTTGCCAGGTGACGTTTGACGGCGGCAGTCTCGAGCCACACACGAATGCGTTTTCCAGAGCCGAAGGGTTGTTTACCCAGGCGATGGCGATTGCGTCTGCGGCCGGCAGCAGCACTATCCAGTCCGCTGCACAGGCTGGCCGTGCGTCCGTCCGGGCGAACCTCGCGACGTACGGCTTGGCTAATTGGACCGACGCCGCGGCTGATGCCGCCGCCGTGGCAGACGATTTCGTGTTCGAGATGGTCTACTCGGACCAAGACCAGGCGCAGTTCAACTTCATCATGTTTGCGAACGGCGATGAGCCGTATCGTGCCCATACCGTCTGGGGAACCTACTGGGAGAACAACCCGGACCCGCGCACCCCGTTCGACATCACGACGATGACTGGTGACGCCGGTGTCGAGAAGTTTGGCGGAAACGTACCGTGGTACCCACAGCAGAAGTACCCGAACAAGGACTCCGGTATTCCGTTGACGTCGGGATGGGAGATGCGGTTGATCCGAGCCGAGGCGGCGCTGGCAGCCAACGATCTCGCCGGGGCTGCCACACAGATGAACGTGCGGCGAGCCGACCTGGGTCTCTCGCCCTTCCCCGTGCCCTTTGCCAGTCTCGCTGAGGGCTACACCGCCCTCAAGACGGAGCGGGCGGCCGAGTTGTGGCTCCAGGGTCGTCGGATGCACGACGTGCGTCGTTGGATGGAAAACAGCGTGCCGGGTGATTTCGTCGACGGAAACTATCGCGACGGCACCCAGGCGAATCAGTTCCCGAATGCGGTCGAAAACCTCACGAGCCGTGCTCGCGCCTACTTCGTGGGCTTGTCGGAGCGGGAAACGAACCCCAACGTGCCGACCGACGCACAAGGATGCTCGTAGGGCATCGGCAACTCCAAACACGGTTGACGGTATTCACCGCATGAGCAGTCGCGACCCGCTAGCCTTTGGCTAGCGGGTCGTGTTGTTCCTGAGTCAATGTGTGATCCAGTGCAAATCATCGGGCGTTCCATGAACGCGATGGCCAGATCTTTAGGAGGTGAGTAATGCGTACGGTACGAGTTCGACTGCTGGCGTGGTGCTTGGCAGTGGTGGCGTTGCCGCTGTCAACCGTCGCCGCACAGCAGGTGCCGCACCCGTCCGATGTGTTTGGATTTACACCGGGTGACGATTACAAGATCGCCGACTACGGGCAGATGCTCGAATACTACCGGCAGTTGGATGCGGCGAGCGACCGAGTCCAGATGATCGAGATCGGCAAATCGGCGCTGGGCAAGCCCATGTTGTTGCTGTTCATCTCGAGCGAAGCAAACCTTCGCCAACTCGATCGGTGGCAATCGATCAGCGAGCGCCTCGCTCGGGCTCGTATAAACCAGGAGGAAGCTCGCCAGCTCGCGACAGAGGGAAAAGCGATCATCTGGATTGACGGCGGAATGCACGCCACCGAGCGGGCACATGCGCAAATGACGTCGCTTCTCGCGCACAAGGTCGTCACCGAGGAAACGCCCGAAATGCGAAACATTCGGGAAAACGTGATCTTTCTCCTGATGCCCGTGATCAATCCTGATGGCCTGGACATCGTTGCACACTGGTACCAGCGGAACCTCGGAACACCGTTTGAAACGACCGGTCCACCAGAACTGTATCACCACTACGTAGGCCATGACAACAATCGCGATTGGTACATGCTCTTACAGCCTGAGTCGCAAGCCGTCGCGCGCGTGCTATACAACGAGTGGTATCCGCAGATCATCTACAATCAGCACCAGACGTCTCCGGCCTGGACTCGCATCTTCGTGCCGCCGTTTGCCGATCCCGTGAATCCACACATTCCTGCCGGCGTCATCACCGGCGTGAACCTCGTCGGACAAGCCATGGTGAACCGGTTTTCGGAGGAGGGTAAGGACGGTGTCATCTCACGCGTCATCTTCAGCATGTGGTGGAACGGTGGCATGCGGACGGCGCCGTACTACCACAACCAGATTGGTATTCTGACGGAAACCGGACACCCCTCGCCAACGCCGCGTTATTACGAGCCGTCGGAGCGTCCCGAATTCGTCGGTGGTCGGCGAGGCAGCGGCGTCCCCACCGATCGGCCGACGATGTATTACCCCGACCCATGGGAAGGCGGATGGCTTCGGTTCAAGGACGCTATCGACTACATGATCACCGGGTCGATGGCGGTGCTGGATATCGGCGCTAAGCGGCGCGAGGAGTGGCTGTACAACATCTATCGCATGGGACGCGAGTCCATCGAAGCGGGCATGGTGGGCGGGCCCTATGCCTACGTCGTTCCGCAACAACAGTGGGACGGCGGGGAAGCCATCGAGCTGGTCAACGTACTGCGCCGAGGCGGTGTCGAGGTGCAACGCGCCACGAGAGATTTCACCGCCGGCGGCAC
>JBFIZG010000224.1:0-6048 GCA_041604955.1 Gemmatimonadales bacterium
CATGCACTATGGGCGTTACGGGTCCGGATCCAACGACACCCGACTGAACGAGCTCTTCCTGGGTTTCCCCGGCCTGGTCCGTGGATACGACTACTCGTCGTTTACGATCGCCGAATGCGGAAACCAGGGCGGGTGCCCGGTGTTCGAGAACCTCTTCGGCTCGAAAATCCTCCTCGGAAACATCGAGCTTCGCTTCCCACCACTTGGAGCGCTGGGCCTGGGCGACGGCTTCTTTGGCTTCCTGCCCCTCGAGATGGGCATCTTTGCCGATGCCGGCATTGCTTGGCGCGACGAAGATCCCGCCGAAGCGTTCCGGTCACTGTTCGACCCGTCGTTTAACGGTGTTGGCTTGAACCCGGTCTACAGCGCCGGCGTCTCGTTTCGGTTCAATCTCTTTGGCTACGCGGTTCTCGGACTCGACTGGGTCCATCCATTCCAGCGACCCGTGAAGGGGAATCACTTGCAGTTCACCCTCTCACCGGGATTCTAGCGCTCGCGACGGGCCCGACGGCCCACCACGAACTCACGAGAAACACGGGCGTCCGCATGATGGGGCGCCCGTTTCCCGTTCACGGACGGACGGGGCAAGAAGCAATCGGTGTGTTGGATGCGTCCGGCTGCTCCCGGCAACCTACTCGAACAGGTGGGGATTCGGTCGCGGGTTCGGTGAGGAGGACATGCTTGCGGCTCCGATCACGGCCGCGCCGTCACCGGTTCTCGTCGTTTGTTCGCAAGCGCGCGCTCGACTATGCGACGGGCGGCATGCACCGGCGACTCATCCTGTTCCTTGGCCTCTCGCAGAATCCCTTCGACGGTGCCTTCGATGCGTCTGACACGACTCCATACCTCCTCCTCGGAATGCCCCTTACCCAGTAGCGGCAGGGCCACGGCGCCACCCGCATTCACGATGTAATCCGGTGCGTAGAGAATCTCGCGCTCGTACAGCCGCTCCGCATCCTCAGGCTCGGCTAGCTGGTTGTTTGCGGAACCCGCAACGATACAACATCTGAGCTTCGGAATCGTGTGTCTGCTGAGCGTCGCCCCCATGGCGCATGGCGCATAGACGTCGCACTCCTGGTGGTACACCGCTTCCGGACCGACGACGTCGCCGTCGAGTTCCTGTGCGATCCGGCCCGCCAGGGCGACATCGGTATCGCATACAAGGAGACGCGCGCCCGAGTCACGGAGCCGTCGCGCCAACGGCGCTCCGACATCCCCTACACCCTGCACCAGCACCGACCGGCCCTGGAGTTCCGGCGATCCGAACACGTGGTGCACGCACGCCCGAATGCCAAGAAACACACCGAACGCCGTGTACGGACCGGGGTCAACGAGCGCCGCCGCACGCACCCCGACCCCGTGCACGAACTCCGGAGCTTCTTCAGCGATCGTGGCCATGTCCTCTGGCGTCGTTCCGAGGTCTTCCCCGGTGCAGTACGCCCCGTTCAGCGAGCGGAGGAGTCTTCCGAAATGGTGAAGCACCTGTCTGCGGGCGTCCGGATCCAGCGGGCCGGGAACCGCCAGGACGCCCTTACCACCGCCGATGTCAAATCCGATCCCCGCCCATTTGTGCGTCATGCCCTCTGCCAGACGCATGGCGTCCCGAAGACCATCCTCGGGGTCGTCATAGACCCGCATCCGGCAACCACCATTGGCGGGCCCCAGCACCGTGCTGTGAATCGCGATAAAAATCCACGTGTCAGTGGGTGCGTGATACGAGATCACCACCGACTCACCGTCCCAATTCTCGATCAGTTCTCTCATGATGGTCCGATGTCGTTTACGGAATGGCGCTGCGAAGAGAATCGCCTGGCGCCGCAGAATTATAACACTGCGATTCACGTCTGGCGCGCCACGACCCGTTCGTCTACACTCTTTTGCATGAATGCCTGGCAGACGCATTCCCGCACCCTGCCCGTCCTGCTCATGGTGCTCTACGGCGTGTCGCCGACCAGCGCCGCGCAAACCGCGCCGGACCACCAAGCGCTGATCAAATCGCTCCGGCAAGCACAAGCCAGGTTCGAACGCCTCCGACGACAGCATCTTCCGTGGACGTACGATTCACCCGGCGGCCGGGCCGAAACAATCGGCCGCTTCCGGTACTGGCACGACGAGCATCGACCGCGTTCGCCCGTAAACAAGCCCCCCGCCATCGGTGAAGCCCGACACCGGTTGCTCCTATCGTTGGATTCCGGCTTCGCTTTGTTACCGCAAGACGATTGGATCGTTGGACAACGCGTTCGATACTTGGCGGAGGCCGACAGGCACGACGACGCGCTACAAGCGCTCGTGCGATGCCGGGCAACACGGTGGTGGTGTCTGGCGCTCACCGGCTTTCTCTTGCACGACCGTGGTACGTTCGGTCCTGCGGACAGCGTGTTTTCGGACGCACTCGAGAGTATGCCCGACACCTTGCGGTGCCGGTGGAGCGATCTATCCGACGTGTTGGACGCCGACGTGCGCCGGGAATACCGGAAGCTCGACTGTTCCGAGAGAGCTGACTTTGAGGAGCGGGTCTGGTGGTTGGCTGACCCGCTGCTGCTGGTCGCAGGCAACGATCGTCGGAGCGAGCATTTCGCACGTCGCGTCTACAATCATATGCTCCGCGGTTCCGCCTCCACGTTTGGCATCCCCTGGGGCAACGACAACGCAGAAATCGTCATGCGGTATGGTTGGCCAGTGACCTGGGAACGGACTCGGCCCGCTCCCGCCTCGCTCGACACGCGTCCGACCGTCATCGGACGAGAGCGCTCCGGCGGACCGTTGTTCCTCCCGAGTTTCGTAAAGGACGAAGACGGAAACCGCTACCTCCACCCCGCGTCACATACCGGATCGGACCGGCCCCGCACTCGGTATTCGCCCGCGTACGCGCGAGAGTTTGTGCCGTTGGACCACCAACTGGCCACCTTCCGACGCAAGGACTCGCTCTTGGTTGTCGTGGCATATGCTCTCCCCGAAATCGAAACCGATACGGGACACGCAGCACCGTACTACGGCGCATCGCTGCTCGGTGTGAGCGCCGAAGACGACGCACGTCCGATGGTGGCGCGGGGGCGTGCCGGTCGGCCGCTCTCCCTCAAGGCGCCACGGCAACGTCTGCTGGTGGTCCTGGAGACGCTCTCCCACCGAGACTCGGTCGCGGGCCGTGAGCGCTTTTGGATGGACTTCACGACACGCATCGCAGACGGGTTCGCGATCTCCGATCTCCTGCTCCTCGAGCCATCGCACCAACCACCCACGTCGTTGGCTCAGGCCATCCCACGTGCGCTCCCCGTCCCCGAAGTCGAAGCCGCCGGAACCATCGGGCTGTATTGGGAGCTCTATGAAGCGGGCGGCGTCGACGAAGGACTCCAGCTGGCCCTCACGGTGGAAAAGCTGAACAAGAACATCCTTCGAAAGGCCGCGGAGGCGCTTGGAGTCGTCGGTCGCTCCAGAGACCGGATCGAGCTGCGCTGGGCCGATACCGATCTTCCGAGGGGGTCTCCGTCACCACGGTCGATCAGTCTCACGGTGCCCGACTCGCCCGGACGCTACCGGATCACCGTCGCGGCGACCTCCGACCGGGCCGGCCGGAGAGAGACGACCCGAGACATCGTGATCCGGCAGCCCGTCAGACCAAGGCAATATACGCCATAACTTATTGTTGTATCGACAGTTATACGTCTCACCCATGGAGATTCGAGGCGGGCCCTAATATCACAGCGTCGAAAAGAGGTTGACCGCTCGCATATGAAGCACTATAGTTGTTACTAGCAACCAAATGGACACGATGACCACAACCACCGAGCGTGCGCACGACCCGGATCTCGAGGCGGATGCCGCACAGTTTCATCGGGCACTCGAGAGCCTGACCCGGGTCCTCCAGTTTCGCGATCGCGACTGCATCTGTTGCTACGACCTGTCGGTTACGCAGAGCGCTGCGTTATCGGACCTCGTCGGGCATGGCCCCCTTTCGCTCAATGAACTGGCTGGACGTCTGTACTTGGACAAGAGTACCGCGAGCCGGGTCGTCGCTACGCTCGAGCGGAAAGGCTATGTGCGCCGCACTCGACACCCAGAGGACCGCCGAGCCATCCAACTGGCGGCGACTTCAGCTGGCCAAAAACTGAACGTACAGATCGAGCGAGACCTAATGGCCGGGGAACGGAGGCTGCTCAGCGAATTCGATCCATCGGTTCGAGCCGCCGCCACACGTCTGCTCAGCCAACTGGCGACGGCCGCCGCCTGCCGGGTGGAAGCCTCAGGCGGCTCGTGTTGTCGCCTCGAATGATTCGTCCGCCACCTCGGTGTGCCGGGGTATTTTTTTTGAACAGATAGTTGTCAATAGCAACTATCCAACCAAGGAGGACTCCTATGGCACCCTGTTGCCCGATGGATCCGACCGGCTGCTGCAACGACTAGCCGCCGGGCATGCGAACAGGCCCGGGACCCGTCCCGGGCCTTACGCATGTCCGCGTCGCGACGATATGCTTTCGCCAACCGAAACGTGGAGCGAGCATGAGGCGCTTTTGTTGGATCGTCGCGGCAACGCTGTTGGCGGGATGCGCCCCGCCAGACGGCGACGAGTTGGCGGAGCTTCCGGATGATGCCCAGGCATTGAGTCTTTTGGGAGATACCCTGTACCCACCATCGCTCCCAGATGACGTTCGGACTCGCTACGAGGACAACCTGGCCGCTGCCCGCCAGCGGTATGACGCCGACCCAACCGATATCAACGCCATCATTTGGCTCGGTCGCCGGACCGCGTACCTCGGCCGTTACCGTGACGCTATAGCGATCTACACCAACGGGATCGACCGGGCTCCGACCGACGCGCGGCTGTTTCGACACCGCGGACACCGTTACATCACGCTTCGACGGTTCGATCTCGCGGTCGCGGACCTGCGTCGCGCCGCCGAGCTGACCGTGGGCTCGGCCGACGAAGTTGAACCGGACGGTTTACCCAACGACCGAAACATTCCCACGAGCACGCTTCAGTCCAACATCTGGTATCACCTTGCGCTGGCGCATTACCTCCAAGGCGATTTCGAACCGGCGCTCGCGGCGTATCGCGAATGTCTCGCGCGCTCGACCAACCCGGACATGCTCGTGGCAACGAGTCACTGGCTCTATATGACGCTTCGCCGAATGGAACGGAGCGCAGAGGCCGAACGGGTTCTCGATCCGATCACTGGAGAGTTGGACGTCATCGAGAACGGCAGCTACCACCGTCTCCTACTGATGTACAAAGGCGAAGTGCCCGCCGACTCGATTTTGGGACCGAACGAAGACGCACTCCAAAGTGCCACGGTCGGATACGGAATCGGAAACTGGCATTTCTACAATGGACGCCCCGACGAAGCGCGACGGATCTTTGAGACGATTCTGAGTGGACCGCAGTGGGCGGCGTTCGGGTACATCGCCGCCGAGGCGGAAACGGCCAGATTGAGACAGGGCGCCGTCGCCGGACAATGAGTCGTGGCGAATAGGACGCGCGAGCGGGTGGGTGGCGTACAGACAGACCGGCTCCACCTCGCTCACCCGTCACCTGTTACCCGTTACCTGTCACCCGATCGATCACAAACGCCATCCAGAAGGCCAGTTCCCGCAGCCGGTCGTAGCGACCAGACGCACCCGCATGGCCGGCGCCCATGTTCGTCTTCAGCAGCAAGACGTTGTCGTCAGTCTTGGCGGTTCGAAGCTTGGCCGTCCACTTGGCGGGTTCCCAGTATTGCACCCTGGGATCGTTGAGCCCGGCCGTGACCAAGATGTTGGGATACGCCTGCCGGCGAACATTGTCGTAAGGGGAGTACGCTCGCATATACGCGTAGACGTCGCCGTCGCCCGGATTGCCCCACTCGTCGTATTCGGTCACGGTGAGTGGGAGCGTCGGATCGAGCATGGTGTTGATGACGTCGACGAACGGCACTTCGGCGACCACGGCGCGAAATAGATCGGGCCGTCGGTTGACGACCGTGCCCATCAACATCCCTCCCGCACTGCCGCCTCGAATCGCCAGGCGATCGCTCTTCGTATACCCGTTGGAAATGAGGTGGTCGGCGGCATCGA
>JBFIZG010000225.1:0-6033 GCA_041604955.1 Gemmatimonadales bacterium
CGCGGAGTCGAACACAAGCCGGTTGCGGCGCGGGAAGCGCATGTGTTGCTGTTCGAGCCGGCATCGACGGTGAATACCGGGCAGGTCCGGAACGCACGGACGGTTGAGCCTGAGAGGCTCTGATTGCTCGGTGGAGACTGAAACGAGCCGCGCTTGCCCTCACAGTCACCGGTTTTCGAACGCGCCGACCCATCCCCCATCCCCTATTACCCTTTCTTCCCAGTCCCCCATCCCGCAGGCCAGTCGTTAACTTATGTGTGACACGGCATCCAGGTAGACGAGCGAGGTGACCATGGCGACAGCGGCAAGCCCAGAGACACGGGTTGAGCGAGACAGCATGGGTGAGATCGCGGTACCGGCCGACCGATATTGGGGGGCGCAGACGGCGCGTTCGCTCATCCATTTCGACATCGGACACGATCGTATTCCCAACGAGGTGATCTACGGATTTGGCGTCTTGAAGAAGGCGGCTGCGCTTGCGAATCGGGAACTCGGGGTGTTGGACGCCGACGTGGCCGACTTGATCGGTCGCGCCGCCAATGAAGTGATCAGTGGTGAACTCGACGATCACTTCCCACTCCACGTGTGGCAAACCGGGAGCGGCACGCAGACAAACATGAATGCCAATGAAGTGATCGCCAACCGGGCGATCGAGCTGGTGGGCGGCGAGATGGGAAGCAAGCAGCCCGTGCATCCGAACGATCACGTCAACATGTCGCAGTCGTCGAACGACACGTTTCCGACGGCCATGCACATTGCTTCGGCGAAGATAATTCGCGAACGGGTTGTTCCGGCGGTGCGGGAGCTGCGCGGTGCGCTCGCGGAGAAGCAGGCCGAGTTCAAAGACATCGTGAAGATCGGACGGACGCATCTGCAAGATGCGGTTCCGTTGACGTTGGGTCAGGAGTTTTCGGGATATGTTGCCCAGCTGGACGCGAACCTCGATCGGATCGAGTCGACGCTTCCCGATCTCTACCGGCTCGCCATCGGCGGCACCGCGGTGGGAACCGGATTGAATGCCCCACCAGGCTTCGCCGAGCGGTGCACGGCCGAGATTGCTGACCTCACGGGTCTGCCGTTCGAACCGGCGCCCAACAAGTTTGCGGAGCTGGCGGCGCATGATGCCATGGTCATGGCGTCGGCGGCGCTCAAGGTACTCGCCGGCGCGTTGATGAAGATTGCGAACGACATCCGGTGGGCGGGGTCTGGGCCGAGATCCGGGTTGGGTGAGTTGATTCTCCCTGCCAACGAGCCGGGCTCCTCGATCATGCCAGGTAAGGTGAACCCGACGCAGTGTGAGGCCATGACGATGGTGGCGGTGCAGGTTATGGGAAACGACGTGGCAGTCGGCATCGCGGGGTCGCAGGGCAACTTCGAACTCAACGTGTTCAAGCCGGTCATGGTGTTCAACCTCATCAATTCGGCGACGCTGTTGAGCGATGCGTGCGACTCGTTTCGTACGCATCTCGTGGACGGTCTGCAGGCGAACCGCGTCCGTATCGCCGAGTTGGTCGAACGCTCGCTCATGCTGGTGACGGCGTTGAGTCCAAAAATCGGGTATGACAAAGCGGCTGAGATCGCCAAGAAGGCGCAACAAGAGGGAACGACGTTAAAGGAAGCGGCGCTGGCGTTGGGATATCTTTCCGCTGCGGAATTTGACGCGGCCGTCCGGCCGCGAAACATGGCGCACCCCCACGGGGAGTAGCTGCTGGAACATCAACGGAGGTTGGAGGGTGGAGGTCTTTTGACAATGAAATCGAGATACGTGAGTATTTTCGCGCTTGTGGCAGTCGGGTGTGGAGGCGGTGACCTCGGGGATTGGACGGGTACGGTCAGTGACAGTGCCGGCATTTCGATCGTGTCCAACCCGGACAACGGGATTTGGACGACGTCCAGTCAGTGGACGCTCGAGGAGGAACTGCGAATCGGAACGGTCGAGGGAGACCCCGAGTACCAGTTCGGGCAAGTCGGGTTCATCGCGGTAGATTCACGAGAGCGGATCTTCGTGCTCGATACGCAAGCCCAGCATGTTCGCGTCTTCACGGCTGACGGCGAGTATCAACAGACCATCGGAAGACCGGGATCGGGACCCGGCGAATTGGGGCCGGCGGCGATGGCGGTCTTCATGGGGCCGGGCGATACCCTGTTGGTACCGGACATGGGTAACCAACGCGTCAACCGGTACGGACCCGACGGATCGAGTCTCGGCAGCTTCCGGTTGGCGTTGGAGAACGGCATGCCCATGTCGATCGCCGCAACGCGATCGGGTATCATTGCGGAACAGGTCCGCCCGCTTCCGCTGCCCAACAGGCCGGCGGTGGACACGATGGATGCCATTATCATCCTCGAGACCGATGGCACCGTATCGGATACCATCATCACGTTCGCGTCCGGCAGGACCTTGAACTTCACGAGCGACGTGCCGGAGATCAATCTGTTTTCTGCCGAACCGGTGTGGCGCCTCACCGATGACATGACCCTGTGGTATGGGGTGAATAACGAGTACCGTATCGGCGTGTACGATGCAGACGGCGCGCTCCAACGCATCGTGACGAAACCGTTTGAGGCGACTGCGGTGGCGGACCGTGACCAAGCGAAGATGCTGGAGTTTCTCGAAGAAGCCTGGCGTGATGCGGGGGTTCCACCCCAAGCCATCCCGCGGCTCAAAGACGCGGTGAGTTTTGCCGACGTCTACCCGGCCTACGCGCAGTTCCAGGTCGGCCCGGGCCAGACGATGTGGGTGCAACACATTCAATCGCCATCGGCACTGACCGAGGAAGAGCTCGCGAACTACAACTTCCTGGAGGATATTGGCGCGCCTGACTGGGACGTCTTCGACGCCGATGGGAGATTCCTGGGCGTCGTCACCATGCCAAGCAGGTTCGCACCGAGAACGTTTGTCGATGACAAGATCTACGGCGTGTGGCGGGACGAACTGGACGTGCAGTATGTAGTTCGGCTCGGTGTCACCGGGATCCCGGGGGGAGATACACCGGAGGTTCCTCTAGCGCTCGAGGGGAAGGGTAACCGGGGAGCAGGGACCCAGCCGTGATGGAGTCGGCCGACCGTCGAAGAGACGACCCGGGTGTGAGCGCACCGCTCCCAATTCGGAAACCTTCACTTCCCCCGCGCCGTACAATCGACATGCGCCGGTATTGGTGGGGACGCCTCTCTTTCCTCGGTCCGCTGTACGGTTTGTTCGCCGCCGGCGCGCTCGGCTGTGCCGGAACGGGGAGCACGCCGGCCCCGACCCCGTCGGTGGGGACGTCGTTCGCTCTCGTTCAGCAGGTCCTGGACGGCAAGTGCACGAGTTGCCACGGAACGCGTGAGGCTGCCGCCGGGCTTCGGCTCGACACGTGGGACAACCTGGTCGGCGGCTCTTCCCATGGCGAAGCGATGATCCCCTTCAACCCAGACCAAAGCAGACTGATTCGGATGGTCACGAGCCTTGCGGGAGGGCCCCATCCCGTCGAGCAAGGGCAAGAAGCGTTGACGGCCACCGAGGTGGCGACGATCCGTGGGTGGATCGACGATGGCGGGCGGGACGCGCGAGGGCGTGTTCCCCACGCCGGCGCCGCGCAACTGCTCTACGTTTGCAATCAGGACGATGCCACGGTCTCGGTGATCGACATGGAAACGAGAGTGGTCACCCGGGTCGTCGACCTCCAGGCGCTCGGTTTTTCCGCGAACGCGAAACCCCATCATACGGCGGTTGAACCCGACGGGTCGTACTGGTACGTATCTCTCATCGCTGAAGGCAAGGTCCTCAAGTTCAACCGCGCGAACGAGCTGGTGGCGCAGGTGGACTTCGAGGTGCCGGGGCTGCTTGCACTCCATTCAACTGAAGACCTCTTGTTCGTGGGACGGTCGATGGCGGCAGTGAATCCGCCGCAGCGAATTGGCGTCATCCGCCGGTCGGATATGTCTCTCGAAGAGATCGACGTGTTCTTCCCCAGGCCGCATGCCCTGGCCATCGATCGGATGGGTGAGTACGTGTACTCCGGCAGTCTTGCCGAAAACCGCTTTGCGAGTGTCAATCGGAACTCGGATGAGCTGGAGTTCACCGTCGTCGATGGGCCGACACATGTGCTGGTGCAGTTTGCCGTTTCACCCGTCAGCCAAACCATGGTGGTCGGTGGGCAGCTCACCGGAAAGCTCTTCGTCTTTGACATCACCAATCCTGCCGTCCCCGCGCAAACCGACGTCATCGACGTTGCCGCACAGCCGTGGCATCCGGTCTATTCTTCAGACGGCCGAATGGTCTACATCGGAAACAAGGCGGCTGATGCCGTTACCGTGATCGACATGTCCACCCGTCAGGTGAGCCGGGTGATTCGAGGCCGCGGTCTGGCGGAGCCACACGGCGCCGCCCTCTCGGCAGACGATCGGTGGTTGTTCGTTTCGAACAACAACCTCAAAGGCGCGTACACTCCCCGCCATGATTTTGGCGATTCCGTAAAGAGCGGGACGGTGGTGGTGATCGACACCCGATCCGGTGCGATCGAAAAGGTACTGGAAGTCGGACGCTACGCCTCCGGCGTCAGTACGCGGGTACGGCAGTGAAGGCGCGCTCTCTATTGGCGACAGTCTTCCGGTGTCCCGATGGCGCCGCCGCAATCTCGTGGGTGGTGTGTGCGTGGTTCGCGATCGGCTGTTCTACGACGCGGGTCGACGTCGCGACGGAGCCCGCAGCCGATGATCCGGTGCCGTGGTCGTTCGCGCGCATCGTTGACGAGGTGGAAGTGCGCGACGAGCACGGGACACCCTATGCGCACTCGTTCCTCGGGGGGATGAACATCCCGCGACCACAGCTCATCGACATCGACGGCGATGGGGACTTGGACCTGTTTGCCCAGGAAGTGACTGGAAGCGTTCGCTTTTTCGAGAACGTTGGTACGAGGAGCGATAGCCGATACGTGTGGCGGACCGATCGATTTGGTGATCTCACGGTGGGCGAATGGTACCGTTTCGTGGATATGGATGATGATGGCGATACGGATCTTCTAACCGAACGGCCCTTCAGCTACATCAGCTACTACCGAAACGACGGCAGTGCCCGGGCGGCGAAATTCGTGTTGGCGGCCGATACGCTGAGGGACGTGAACGGGAATGGCATCTTCTCCGACCGCCAGAACATCCCCAATGTCACGGACATCGATTGCGACGGTCAGAAGGACCTGTTCATTGGTCGCCTGGTTGGGACCGTGACCCGGTACGAGGCACGAAGTCACGACGCGACCGGCGTGCCCCGCTTCCAGCTCATCACCGAGGAGTTCGAGGACATCGAGATCGTCGCGCAAATCGGGAGTCGTCACGGGGCGAATACCATGGCGTTCGGTGACATCGATGTGGACGGGGATCAGGATCTCTTTTGGGGCGACTTCTTCGAGCCCGGGCTCCTCTTCATCGAGAACACCGGGACGTGTGCGGAGCCCTCACTTCGCGGGGAGCCGGTGCCGTTTCCGATCGGCGACCCGCTCAAGACCAGCGGATACAACGCGCCCACGTTCGGCGATCTGGACGGCGACGGCGACATGGATCTGCTGGTTGGTGTCTTGGGTGGCGCCTACAACCCGAATCACACGACGCGCGGAAACCTGTACTATTACGAGCGAACGAGTGGAATCGACTTTGCGTTGCGAACAAGGCGATTCCTGACCATGATCGACGTGGGGAGTGAAAGTATTCCGACGTTTGTCGATTTGGACGATGACGGCGATCTGGACTTGCTCCTTGCCAACAAGATCGATCCGGATCACTTGACGACGTCCAAGGTCTATCGGTTCGAGAATACGGGAACGTCGTCGACGCCATCGTTTCAGCTGAGGGGTGCGCTGGAGTTCGACGGACTGTACCACTACGCACCGGCCTTCGGCGACATGGACGGCGATGGCGACATCGATTTGCTCATGGGTTCGTGGAGGGCCGATGTCGCGTACTTTCGGAATGATGGAACGGCTGCTGCTCCCCGCTTTGTGCTTGCGGACTCGTCGCTCGTCAAGCTCACGCGAGGCAGCAACACGACGCCAGCGC
>JBFIZG010000226.1:0-6019 GCA_041604955.1 Gemmatimonadales bacterium
CGCGGACGCAAAACCGACCATCACGAAGGTGCCACATCTCGGCTCCCCGCTCCCGGTTCCCGAACAAAACGAGGGACACAGAACGGAGGACGAGGACGCGGGACGCAGGACGCTCTGAACTTCGGTTTCAGAGTGCTCCCGTGAACCAAGCTTGAATCCAGCATCACGCGGTTTGCCACAGAGATCACAGAGGGTCACTGAGATCACAGAGACAAGTGTCTGTGGTCGTGACCAGGTCGAACACAAAGAATCTCTGTGACCTCCGCCGTTCCTCTGTGTCCTCTGTGGCTTACCTCAGACCCGAATGACACCCCCTCGCGGACGCAAAACCGACCATCACGAAGGTGCCACATCCCGGCTCCCCGCTCCCGGTTGCCGGTCCCGAACAAAACGAGGGGCGCTAGGACACGAGACGCAGGACGCAAGAAAATTCTATCGTTCGATGTTTCATGTTCGATGTTCGATACGAACGTCGAAACCCCCGACACGGTCCTTCGCATCGGGGGTTCGGACGTCGACCGCTCGCCCAGCTCACAGCGTAAAGGTCAAGGCGCTCGCTCATACGATCGATCAATCTGAAATGGCGCTTCTTGAGAAGCGCCTCAATAGCTCCCCAAATCCTTGTCGATCTCCCACTTGCTCACCATCGACGAGTACTCGGTCCATTCCTGGCGTTTTGCGTCCATGAACCGCTGGTAGATGTGATCGCCTAACGCTTCCTGAATGACGGTGTCTTTCTCCAGACAATCCAACGCTTCATGGAGATCGCGCGGTAGCTCGTCGATCCGGTACCGGCGTCGCTCGCGATAGCTCATCGCAAAGATGTTCTTGTTGACGGGATCCGGCGGCGTCAGTCCGTTCTCGACGCCGTCCAGACCGGCCGCGAGTTGCACGGTGAGCGCGAGATACGGATTCGCCGAGGGATCCGGCATGCGCAGCTCGCACCGCGTCCCGTTCCCGCGTCTGTCCGGAATGCGTACCATGGGCGAGCGGTTCCGCATGCTCCACGCGACGTTGGTGGGCGCTTCGAACCCCGGTACCAACCGTTTGTAGCTGTTGACCAACGGGTTGGTGATTGCCACGATGCCGCGCGCGTGTTTCAACAGTCCGGCGATGTAGCCGAGTCCCACATCTGAAATCTCCCAGGTCGCTTTGGGGTCGTAGAACGCGTTCTCACCGTTCTTGAACAGCGACTGGTGCGTGTGCATCCCGGACCCGTTTTGTCCCTCGATGGGCTTGGGCATGAACGTCGCGAGAAACCCGTGACGAAATGCCACCGTGCGAACGATGAACCTGAACGTCGCCAATGCGTCTGCGGTTGTGAGTGCGTCTTCGTACCTGAAATCCACCTCGTGCTGGCCGTGGGCGACCTCGTGATGGCCGGCCTCCACTTCGAAACCCAGGTGCTCGAGATCGTGAATGATGAGACGCCGAATCGGTTCGGCCTTGTCTACCGGCGCGAGATCGAAGTAGCCCCCGGCGTCGTGGGTATCGAGAGACGGGTTCCCCGCTTCGTCGAGATGAAAGATGAAAAACTCCGCCTCACACCCGGTCATCATCTGGTATCCCAACTTTTTGGCGCGCTCCAGTTGCCGCTTGAGCGTGAGACGCGGACAGCCTGGAAACGGACTCTGATCGGGATTGTAGATATCGCAAATCAGTCGTGCGACGCGCCCACCTTCGTCGTCGTACGGGAACACCTTGAACGTGTCCAAGTCGGGCTTCAACACCATGTCGCTTTCTTCGATACGGACGAACCCTTCGATTGACGAACCGTCGAACATGATCTGACCGTCCAACGCCTTCTGAAACTGGCTGCGCGGAACCTCGACGTTCTTGTTGATACCGGTGATATCGGTGAACTGAAGTCTGAGGAAATCGACCTCGACGTCCTTCGTGAGCTCGAGGATGTCTGCGGCCGACGCACCTGCCGTGTCGATCACCTTGCCGCGAATGGGGTCCCGCTTTTCGGGACCGTCAACCGTGAGAGAAGTCTTGCGTGACAACGGAGGCTCCTTGGGTGTGAAAGGGTCTTGGAAACGTGTCTTGACAAGGGGCGCAAGCTATGTCGCTCTGTGCCGGATGTCAACGATTTCTTACAGAATACGTGCAAAATAGATGCCACTTTCGCAGTATCAGGCTTAAAAATCGCAAAAAACGTCTATTTTAGTGCAGAAAATGCGCCATTTGGCGGACGGTGGGTTCCGGACTAGGACCCCCCGAGTGAGTCCAGCAGGTTCCACAGCTCCTGGGCGGAGAACTCGGTGAACCGGGTGTGGACTTCCCTTTCGGACCACTCCAGAAACACCCAGCCCGACAATCGGTGCGTATTGCCGCAAATGAAGTGAATGCGACCGCGGAGGGCTCCCATTTCCTTATCGTCGGCGGTCTCGAGCAGCACATCCCATCGGCTCTCTCCGCGGGCGAGCTCACCCATCTGCCGAGCCTTGATGGCGCTGAGCGGGGGATCGAACCGGGTCTCAGACGGTTTGCCGCGAGGGGACTTGTCATCCGCGTTGGGCGACATGAGGCTAGAGTAATGCGACGCGTGTCCCGACGCTAGCGAATAAGGGCGGTATGACGGTACGACGGTATGACGGATTGACGGTATGACGCCCCATCCTCCGACCTCCCCAAGACGCAGAAGCCCTCATCTTACCCTCCACCCGGCGGGCAGGACTTAAACACACGACCGCCCATCCGTCCGACCGTCAGTCCGCCCGACCGCCTGTACCGCCTGTACCGCCTGTACCGCCCTATATATTACTCGGCCTGATCACACGACAAACGACTCATCATGCCCAGCTCGGTACCAACGACCTGCCCCAAGTGCGGCGCGGAAGCCAGCGGAGCGTTTTGTTCCGGCTGCGGCACACGTCTCGATCGCGTGTCGTGTACGGCGTGCGGCGCCGCCCTCCAGGAGGCGGTCCGCTTCTGCCACGTTTGCGGCGCGCCACAGGCGACCCGCGTGCGACCATCGCCACACGTGTTGCCGTGGATCATCGCAGGCAGCGCCCTTGTCATTACCGCCTTGGTGCTGGTCGTCGGTGTGCCCTCGCCGGCGAGCCCGGCCATCCCCACCACACCGAGCGCGCCGGCAGCCGGCACTCGAGTCGCGCCCGACATCAGCAGCATGACCCCGCGCCAACAGGCCGATCGGTTGTTTGAACGCGTCATGGTTGCGGCCGAACAGGGTGATACTGCGCAGGCGATCGAGTTCGCGTCGAAAGCGGTAACCGCGTACGGATTGCTGAGCACGCTCGACGATGACGCGCGCTACCACCTCGGGCTCATGCACGACGTGGGAGGAGACCCGATTGCCGCCGCCCGCCAAGCCGACTCGATCGAGGTGAATACCCCGCGACACCTGTTTGCCGCCCTCCTCCGGTTTCGGGCCGCAGAGACGGCGGGCGACACCGCAGGTATGCTGCGTGTGTCCCGTCGGTTTCTCGACGACTACAACGGCGAGATCGCCGCCGACCGGCCCGAGTACCAACTCCATCAAAACACCATCGACGCGTTTCGCGACGAGGCCCGCCGCATGACCGCGTCCAACCGGTAACGCACATGCCAACCATCAAACTCGCTCACAGCCCAGACTCGGACGATGCGTTCATGTTCTACGCGTTGGCGACCGGGAAGATCACGACGGACGACCGCGAATACGTGCACGAACTGGCGGACATCGAATCGCTGAATCAACGGGCGATGAAGGGCGAACTCGACGTCACCGCCGTGTCGATACATGCGTATGCCTATCTCGCGGATCGCTACGCGCTCCTGCCGAACGGCTCGTCGATGGGTGATCGGTACGGACCGTGTGTCGTCGGAACGACGCCGGCTCCTGCCGACGTATCGAGCGCCGTCGCCGGCAAGCGTATCGCCATTCCCGGCACCCTGACGACCGCCGCGCTCACGCTTCGGCTGTTCGCCCCCGACGTCGTCCCGGTCGTGATTCCATTCGATGAAATCGATGCCGCGGTGAAGCGTGGTGACGTGGATGCGGGAGTACTGATCCATGAAGGACAACTGACCTACGCCGCTGACGGGTTGCATCGCTGGGTGGACCTGGGAGAATGGTGGTACGGTGAAACCGGATTGCCGCTCCCCCTGGGTGGCAACGCCGTCCGACGCGATCTCGGCGACAACCTCATTCGAGCGATCTCGCACGACCTCAGGGCCAGCATCGTCTACGGATTGGCGCATCGTGAAGAAGCGCTTCGCCATGCGATGCAATACGCTCGCGGGCTGGACGACGATGACGCCGACCGGTTTGTCGGGATGTACGTGAACGACTACACGGTGGACTACGGTGACACCGGCCGCCGCGCGGTGCACGAACTCCTTTCGCGAGGCCACCAAGCGGGCATCATCTCCGTCACACCCGACATCAGTTTTGTGGCAGACGCGGTCGCGAGGTAACTACCGGACGATGAACCGGGAGCTCCGTCGTGTCACCGGTCGTTGCCGCGTACGTCCGTAGGCACGTTCGCTGCGCGCTGGTGGCCGGCGCTGTCGTGCTGGTCGCCTGTTCGTCCCAGCCGCGCTGGATCGCGGTCGCTGACGGCGGTTCGGCTTCATTGTTTCTTTTTCGTGCCGACCTCTCCGGCGTAGACACCGTTCGTTTCCACCATCCCGACCCGGGCCAAGCGTACGAGCTGCACGTTTCGGAGGGCGGAGGGGCTGCACTCGTTGGGCTCAAGGGGCCTCGAGATGCGCTTCTCCGAATTCGGCTGGGCGACGGCGCAATTGTTGACCAGTGGCCGACCGGGCGACATCCGTTGCCCCAACGTTGGCACTATTGGGAGGATCCACGCCTGGTCGTAGGCACCGCGGTCGATTCGATGGATGGAAATCGGGTCGGCTACGTCTCGCTGGCCAGACCCGATTTGAACTGGGAAGTCCGGAGACTCGACGTCTGCGGAGGTGCGCCAACCGGGTTGGCGCCGTTTCACGGGGGCAACCGGCTGTACGTGAGCTGCGACGGTCCGGAAGGATCGATCGTGGAGGTCGATCCCGTTCGGCTGCGTGTCGTACGGACGTCGAGCCAGGGGCTCCAGGCCTGCTCGCCCACTCGGATCGCGTTCTCGAGGAATGAAGGGATTCTCTTCGCTCTCTGTCGCGGCACGGGCTGGCTGTTGTACCTGGACAGGGTCAGTTTGCTGCCCATCGACTCAGTTCAAATTGGACCGGGGATCGGCGATCTATTGGTACTTCCGCGCGCGCCGGAGGCGCTGCTACTGGCGGACGACCGTAACGAGTTGACAATACTAAACTTACGTGACCACACGGTCCGCTCGCGAGTTGCGGTTCCGGGAACACCGCGGCGCGGGACGGTGATTGCGCGGGGGCGGGTAGCCTACGTTACGACCGTAAGTGACGGCGGCGGAGAGGGATACCTCGTCAAGGTCGACCTCGTGCGTGCCAAGGTGGAGGGTTCAGTCTCCATTCCGCCTGGAGGGCCGGCGCTCGCCGCCTGGCCGGGGCCACGTTCTCCACGAATGGATTGGCGCTAGACCTTCATTTCCAGCGCTTGAGACGCCCCAGCCGGGAGACCGTGAGCGATTCGGCGGCTTCGCCGCGACGGAGGACCAGTTTCGTGTTCGCCGGGCCGAGCCCGAGCCCGTTGGGGTGGAGCCGGATGATCGGCCGGGACACCTCAAGATCGACGCGGCGCCTGGCTGGCCCGGGTACCGAGAGGGTCAAGTCGACCGAAGGGTTCTCGGATTCGGCGGTCAACCGATCTGGCCCGAATTCGATCCGGACAGTGGCCGACTTGAGCACTGCGCCAAAGCGGACCCGCTGGTAAAACAGCGCCATTTCGTCCGCGGCGCGTTTGACGACCATCCGATCTCGCCATTCTGCGGCCCGTGGTGCGGCGAGCCCAGCTACGATTCCGAGGATGATGATGACGATCAGGACCTCGGTCAACGTAAACGCGCGAGTCATATCGAATTCTCGTTCCAATCCGGACCGTCGGCGTGGCCCAAAGCGCGCGTTTATCACCGAAACGCGACAG
>JBFIZG010000227.1:0-6000 GCA_041604955.1 Gemmatimonadales bacterium
GTCCGACGCTTGGGAGGAGATGGAACGGGCCGAGGAGCTCATTCGCGAGCTAGGGAACCGGCTTTCGGCGATGTCGCGGAGTGTACTGAATCTTCAGTTGCCCGATGACAAGGGCCGCCAGCTTCTGGCTCCATCCGTCGCCTTTCGCGACATCGCCGGCGAGGAGCCGACCGGCGGATGGCAACTCGACCAACTGGAGATCAGCCAGCGGGAATGGCCGCTCGCCCCCGAGCAAGATCAACGGGCGGCGCCCGCCAACTTGCGCCTCTGGGATCCCCTGCTGAGTCAGGTCGACTACTTCCATTACGCCAAGTTCAAACTGGCCCAGGGCAGATTCAGCGCTGCAGACACATTCGACAGTGACGTAAAGTTCTCCGGACTGGCCCGACTGAAGTCGAGGAAGCTCTCCTGGATTCGTTCCGACCTGACGTTGCGCTGGCACCTAGAACCGACGGAGGACGACGGGGAGGACTGGCGAATAGCGCAGTGGCAGACAGATTCCTTCACCGTGCTGGATGCCGGCTCTCTGCTCTTTCGCGAGGTCCTGGATCAGGTGATTTCCGATCCGGACAAGCTGCGGCAGGCACGCCGATCGTTGCACGAAGAACTGGTGGCCCGCTGGCTCGCGAATCCCAAGGAAGCGGAGGTGCCCGAACACTTTGACGCTCCCGCCATGGACCGTCATCCGGGGATTGCGGTTGTCGATATCGATCAGGATGGAATGGACGACTTGTACGTCATGGCACGGTGGGGAAAGAACATTCTGCTTCGTAACCGCGGGGATGGGACGTTCGACGAGCAGGCGGCGGAGGTGGGCCTGGATTTGGATGGATATACGGCGGCGGCGATCTTCGCCGATTTCGACAACGACGGCGACCGGGACGCGTTTCTCGGGCGCACGCTGCGACCGAGTTCCTACCTGGAGAACGTAGGTGGGAGGTTCGTGGACCGCTCGGCCGACCTCGACACCGACGCACGACCCTATTTGGCATCCTCGGTGTCCGTGGTCGACTACAACCAGGACGGTTTGCTGGACGTTTATGTGGCGACCTATGCGGTGCGCCTGCTTGAAGTGGAACGTCGCAAACACGTGTTCCGTGGGATGCTACTCTCCGACTTTATTTCGCCCGCTGACGCCAGTCGCCTGTTCGAAATGGTCCGAGACACCGAGACTTTGATCCCGTGGAACTGGCCCGGTCCACCGAATGTTCTGCTGCGAAACGAGGGTCGGGGCCGTTTTGTCCCGGCGGATGATGCCCCGAACCTGCGTGTCTTTACCAACACCTACCAGGCGACCTGGTCCGACTATGATGGTGATGGGGACCAGGACGTCTACCTGGCAAACGACTTCGGACCGAACAACCTGTTCCGCAATGACGGAGGGGGAGCGTTTGTCGACGTGACCGAGGCAACCGGGACGGCCGACATCGGTTTCGGCATGGGCGCCACCTGGGGCGACTACGACCACGACGGGCGTCATGACCTGTACGTTTCCAATATGTACAGCACGGCCGGACGAAGGATCGCGCAGCAGTTCGACAACCTCGATCGCAGTATCCCCAAGATGGCTCGCGGCAATACGCTTTTCAGGAATGAAGTCGACCGATTTCACCACGTCTCTTCGTACAGGCCACCGGGACTGCTGGTCGAAGACTCGGGCTGGGCCTGGGGCGGACAATTCGTCGACGTCGACAATGACACCTTCCTGGACCTGATCTCGTTGGCCGGGTACTACACGGCGCCGATAGGATTCCGGGACCGCCCCGATATATGAAGCGAGTACTGGCGCGCGGTCGTGCGCGGGGATCCCACCATGGGGGGAATCGGGGGGACCCCTCCCAACCCGGGTTTCAAATCGGGCGTGTCGCTGAGCGGCCTGGAGCGAAACCGACTCTGGATCAATCTCGAGGGTCGGGAGTTTCTGAATCTTTCGGGCGTCTCGGCGATCGACGATCCCGCCGACGGACGGGCCGTTGCGATGTTGGACTACGACCGGGACGGTTGGGTCGACCTGGCGGTGGTCAACGCCAACGCTCCGCTCCTGCAGTTGTTCCGAAACCAAATAGCCGAACTGGGCGACGCGCGCCCGGCCGAACCGCCCGTGATCGGTATCCGTTTTGTTGGCGGGAATCGCGAGTCGACATCCAGCGACTCCTGGAGTAACCGCAACGGGATCGGGGCGTCGGTTCGAGTTTCCCTCGGTGACGTGACGCTGGTACGTGAACAGCGGGCCGGCGAGGGCTTTGCGGCCCAGCACAGTGAGACTCTGTTGATCGGTACGGGAAAACACCCCGGCGCCGAGTCGGTAACCGTGGTCTGGCCGAGCGGCCGACAGCAGACTCTGAATAACGTTACCAGGAACTCGCTTCTTACGGTGTTCGAGAACCCTGCCGAGTCGCCATCGGGAACGGCATTCGTCGTAGAGGATTACGCCAAACCGGGAACGGCCACACGCGTGGCATCTCAGCCACCTCCGGAAGAAGGCAGCCGTTTCCACCTGGCGGGAGCCCCCGGGCTGGATTCACCGAAAGATGAAGCCCAACTGCGCGTGTACACGAGCATGGCGACCTGGTGCGAAAGCTGTCGGGGTGAGTTGCCTCAAATCGCGCGAATGCGTGCGACGTTCAACCCGTCCGAGATTGCCTTGTTTGCCGTACCTGTTGACCAGAACGACGATCACGCAATGCTCGAAGAGTACGTCGCACATCATCAACCGGCTTACAAGATGGTCTTCGACGTAAGTGACTCGGAGCTTCATTCGTTCAACGGGATCGTCCAAGAAACGCTGCACGCTGAAGGTTTGCCCGCTTCGATCGTGACAGACCGGCAGGGGCGAGTGCTGCACGTTGGGTGGGGCGTCCCCTCGATCTCTCGTATTCGCTTGTTACTATCAATGCCACGGGGTTGATGAATCACACGCCCGCCACGAGTCGCATCCCATCGTCATCGTTTTCGCTTTGATTCGACGCGCTCCTTCATATCCCTGTAGGCAGCCTCGATCAATTTCATCAGCGCCCCGGCATCGATTTCATCCCGGGGCCTGAGCTTCACGTGTCGCATGGATTTCCCGGTGCCTTCCAGGAGGCCGTCCCGATCGGCAATCTCGGCGCCACGGAAGAACCCGACATTGACGTGGTCGGTGAACACGTCGACATAGCCGAAGGCGGCGTCGGTGACGCACGCCGTGGGCTGGCCGTCATGCATGCATTCTCGAACGTCGTCTCCACAATGACGCATGACTTCGAACCACCGCTGCGCGATCTCCCCCAGTTCACCCGCATGCTCACGCGCCCAGGCCTCGATCGCCGGATCGTGCTTGACCGGATTGGAGAGCCGGAAGAGCTTGCTCATGGTCACTCCCACGGGACGTGCTCGACTCGTTGCCGCTTGTTTCTCCGGATCCCGAGTATCGTACCAGGCCCGATGCCGAACAGGATCGTGCCTCGAACCATTAGATTCGTGTGATAAAAAGCGCCCGCCAGACCTTTTTGTTGAGGGCTTCCTCCGCCGGTTTGCGCGTGTACGGGTGATGGCCGGAGTAACCAGACTCCCCGATCCGTGTTTTCGCCGGAGGTTCCTGCCGTGAAGCTTTCCTATTCAGGCTTGTTCGTTGCCCTATTGCTCTTGACCGAAGGGCCTGTCTTTGCTTCTGCAAACGAGCCATCCGTGGCGTTGGTCAAGGACATCAACACCGGCTCCGGAAGCTCGTCGCCCTCGGGGTTCACCATGGTCGGCGAATCTGTGTTGTTCTGGGCGTTTGATCCCATCCGTGGCTCTGCCTTGTGGCGGACCGACGGAACCGAGTTGGGGACCGCTCTCGTCAAGGATATCGATCCCCAAACGAGCCAGCACGTCACACTCCCCCTCGTCGTGTTGGACAACCAGGCGCTGTTCTCGGCCGACGATGGAATCAACGGCCGGGAGCTCTGGCGCACGGATGGTACGACGACAGGTACGGTCCTGACGTACGACATCTTTCCCGGACCGGGCTCCTCGAATCCCATCACCGACCAGAAGAGCTTCGCTCGATTCCAGCAAACCGTTGTTTTCAGTGCGCGCTCGGTCACGCCGATCGGTGGCGTCGAAGCGTGGATCAGCGATGGAACCGGCCCGGGCACGATGATCCTGAAGGACATCCGGCCGGGACCGGGCGGCAGCAGTTCCTCGCCACGCGATTTTACGATCTCTCAGGGCGCCTTGTTCTTCGCGGCGAACGATGGGGCCTCCGGTACGGAGTTGTGGACCAGCAATGCCACCGCAACCGGGACCTTCATGGTCAAGGACATCAACCCCGGCTCCTCTTCCTCCAACCCGGCCATCGCAGCCGATCTCGACGGCTCTTTGTTTTTCCTGGCGAACGACTTGGTGCATGGTCGCGAGCCCTGGATCAGCGACGGGACCGCTGCGGGAACCGTTCTGGTGCGAGATGTCAACCCGGGCGCCGCAAGTGCGGCGACGACCGCCCCGCAACTCTTCGCGGCGCTGGACGGTGCGCTACTGTTCATGCTGGACGACGGCAGCAGCGGTGGTGAGTTGTGGAGAAGCGATGGTACCGCCTCCGGCACCGTCCTGGTGCGTGACATTAATCCCGGCCCGAATGGAAGCTCGGTCTTTCGTCCGACGACCGTCGGCGATGTCGTTTTCTTCGGTGCCGACGACGGCATACACGGAGTCGAGCTGTGGAGGAGCGACGGCACGGAATCCGGCACGTTCCTGGTAAAGGACATCCGCCCGGGTCCGCCCTCCTCGTCGCTCGGTTGGTTGACGGGTCTCGGCGACAGGCTGTATTTCTCGGCCAGCGACGGTATCCATGGCGACGAGTTGTGGATGAGCGATGGCACCGAAGAGGGGACCGTGATGGTGGCCGACCTGAATCCGGGTCCAGCCGATGCCGATCCCGATTTTTTGACAGCCGTTGGCGGCGGGCTTTACTTCAATGCCGATGACGGGGTTCACGGAAAGGAACTCTGGCGGACGATCGCCTCGGTTTCCTACGCACTGGATATTCGCCCCGGATCCTGCCCGAACCCGTTGAACGCGCAATCGCCGCGAAGCCCAAGGGCGGACGGCGGTTTGATGGTCGTGGCCGTCCTGGGCGATGAGGAACGCGATGTCCATCGGATCGACATCGAGTCGTTGCGTCTGGAAGGTGTCGCTCCTCTGCGCTACGCCTACCGCGACGTCGGCGGACCTTTCTCGGCGACCCCGGCATGCGCCTGCCCGGACCCGGGGCCCGACGGGCTAACGGACATCCAGTTGTCTTTCTCTCGGCGTGCGATCGCGAGCCTGTTGACAAACGGGCCGCACTTCACTTCCGTGGAGCTCACGTTGACGGGAAACGAACACGACGGGACACCCTTGAGCGCATCCGACTGCGTTACGCTCGTCGGCCCATCCGGCCCCTAGGACTGCTAGCCGGCCGTCGGCCGAAATCGACAGCTCCTTGAGTTCAGTCGCGTGCCGCCGGGAACTCGGGGAAGTCGAGGTCCGCCGAGGCGCCGCGCCGGCGCACCTGCTCGGCGACCGTCCGAGCCGCCGCCGCCAGGACGACGGGGTCGACACTCCATCGGGGCGAAGTGAAGCGCTCCAGATAGCCGGCGGCACGCTCGAGAACGGCCAGCGCGCCGCGGCGGTTCCCCCGCTGGGCGTGGCAGCAGCCGACGGCAACCTGCGTGACCCCCTTCCAGAAGTCGCGGTCCCGCTCGTCGACGTCGCCGGCTTTCCAGGCGTACTCGAAAAACTCATGGGCTTCGAAGAAACGCTGCTCGTCGAACAACTCGATTCCTCGAAGACAGGCCTCGTGGGCCGAGCCGACGACCTCGTCAGCTTTTCCGTCGCGGTTCAGCTCATCGCTGCTCGCCCGCGGGAGCGGGCGGCCGTAGCGATCACGGGGGCGTTTCATTTCCCGAACGTATTGAAACGGTCCAGGAAAAGCAACGGCCGCGTCTCTCGCTTTGCTCTACCGGCCGAGCGCAAGCGTAGCGGCCATCTGAACGGCTA
>JBFIZG010000228.1:0-5982 GCA_041604955.1 Gemmatimonadales bacterium
AGCGGCGGGGCGTTCGGTTTCTTTCTGCAGTGTAGCGAGAGTGTCGCACGGGAGCGGAGTCCACTCCAGGCCCTAAGCTCAAAACCCCCTAAACCACTGCATCTATGAGACTTAGTGGTGGGCCGTGTCGGAATCGAACCGACGACCTTCGGATTAAAAGGCCTTTCGGCCTGTCACCCCACGGCGCAGAAAGGCGCAAGAATGCCCTGTTTGACGGGCGTTCTCGCCTCGCCGGCGTGCTCGTTCTGCGCCGTTCTGCGCCACCTAGGGAATTCGAAGTGCGTCATAAGTGCGTCACGGGAGAGCGGATCGCCGTTCGGAATACCGCCGTCGGAGCCTGGGACCCGAATCACTACCTGATGCAGCTCAGGAGGAGCCTCACGCAAGAATCCTATGACCTGGTTGTCGTGGCGTTCTTTCTCGGCAACGACGTCGTCTCGAGGCGGGTGGAGCAGTTCGAACGTCGGCCGCCCGCTGAAGTGCATCCCTTTCGTCTTCCCCGATCCCTTACCGCTCGGGAAGTGAAAGACGCGTGGTTGTATCCCATCAACGACTTTCTCGAAATCAGATCGCACCTCTTCACCCTCTTCAAGGCTCGAGCTCAGACGCTGCTCATGCGAGTCGGGCTCACGGCTCGCTACTTCCCACCGCATTTCTTGAAGAAACGCGCTGGTGCGAAGGAATGGCAGGTGACCGCAGAGATCTGCCACGAGCTCGCCGACGTCGCCGCAGCTCACAATACACCCATCGTGTTCGTGCTGGTGCCCGCTTCATATCAGGTCGACCGCGAAGCGTTCGATCACTATGTCCGCGGATTCGACATCGATCCCGCCGCAGTCGACATCGCACAGCCCAACCGCATCGTATCCGAGTTGCTTGCCGCGCGAAATCTCGAGGTCATCGATGTCAGCCCGGCAATGGAACGCGCGAACGCGAAGGGCGTGAAACTGTACGGCGATGTGGACCCCCACTTGAGCCCTGAAGGCCACGTCGTCGTTCAGCAAACCGTGGAGCCACATATCCTCCGCGCGCTGCAACAGGCGAAGATCGAGAAGACCGGTAGCCATCTCACACACGCGACCCACGCAGGAACATCACGATAGACACGCGAAGCGCGGCTCAATCGGGAATCGGTGTTCGGGTTCCTTGCGACGGTCCGCTGCTGCGGTCCGGCGCGCCCGAACGTTCGGCGCGAGGTGGTGGCATGAGACCTGCTCTGGATACCGGTGTCCGGGGGCGCGGCCTCGCGCACCCACTCCACACCGCAGTGAGGGTTGCCGAATCAATGACTGGTCGGATTCACCAGCCGCTCGATACTCGCGGTGACGATGCTTAACAAGCGAAGTCTCGGATTCATCGCGTACTTGGTCCGCCGGTATCCGGGCCGGACCGCCCTCTTGGTTTCGCTGCTCATACTCTCGGGAATCGCCGAGGGGTTCGGTGTCGTGACGCTGCTCCCGGCAATCGAACTGTCTGGCAATACACAGAGCGATTCGCGAATCGGGGAACTGCTCGAGGGCGCACTCGCCGTCGTCGGGCTCACCCCGTCGCTCGGGCTCCTCTTGGGCATCATCGTGTTTGCGATCCTGCTGAAGGGCGGCTTCTTGTGGCTCGCGATGCGCCAAGTCGGGTACACGGTCGCACACGTCGCGACCGACCTCCGTCTCAATCTGATTCGCTCACTGCTCAAGGCCCGCTGGTCGTACTTCACGAGCCAGCCCGTCGGTCACTTCGCCAACGCCATCAGCCAGGAGGCGCATCGCGCATCCACGGCGTACGGGGAGGCGTGTCAGGTCATCTCCGGGCTGATTCAAGTCGTGACGTATACGTTGGTCGCCTTCCTGGTCTCGTGGCAGGTCGCGGTCCTGGCAATGGTCGCGGGCGCCGTCGTCCTCCTCGTGCTCGGGCGACTCGTCGACATGAGCCGGCGCGCTGGCCAGCGACAGACCACGCTTCTCAAGTCGCTCGTCGGACAGCTCACCGACGTGTTGCATGGCATCAAACCCATCAAGGCGATGGGACGGGAAGACCGGATCGGCCCCCTCCTCGAACAGGAGGCCAACGATCTCAACTACGCGCGGTCCCGTCAGATCCTGGCGTACGAGACGGTGCGCTCGTTCCAGGAGCCGCTGCTCGTCATCATGCTCGCGATCGGCTTGTATGCGGCCATTACGTGGGGCAACGAGGAGTTCTCTTCGCTCATTGTCCTCGCGTTTCTGTTCAATCGGCTCGTCGGCAGAATCAATCTCATGCAGTCCCAGTACCAGGGGATGGCGATCGGCGAGAGCGCGTTCTGGTCACTCCGGGAGACCGTCGAGCGTGCGGAGAGTGAGCGCGACCATCGGGGCGGCACCGTTCGGCCGTCGAGTCAGCGGAGTGGCATTCGGATGGAATCGGTGACGTTCTCCTATGGCAACGAGAACGTGCTCTCGGAGGTATCGCTCACGATCAATCCAGGTGAGTTTGTCGCAATTTCCGGCCCCTCGGGTTCCGGGAAAACAACCATCGCCGATTTGATCGTCGGGTTGCTCAGGCCCGACGCGGGCGAGGTGTTCATCGATGACGTCCCCATGAAGGACGTCGACATCACGGCTTGGCAGCAGGGCATCGGCTACGTGCCGCAGGAGATGTTTCTCCTGAACGAGACCATTTTTGCCAACGTGGCGCTGGGTGACGACAGCTTCAGCGAGCAAGACGTGATCGACGCCTTGAAATCGGCGGGGGCGTGGGAGTTCGTGAGTCAGCTGCCGGGCGGTTTGCAATCACGAGTCGGCGAGCGGGGCGCGATGCTGTCAGGCGGACAACGACAACGGGTTGCGCTCGCCCGGGCCCTGGTGACCAAACCGGCACTCCTTGTGCTGGACGAGGTGACCACCGCGCTCGACCCGGTAACGGAAGCCGCGATCTGTGACACCCTGCGCGAACTGCGACGAGAGACCACGATTCTCGCCATCTCTCATCAATCGGCGATGGTCCGCGCGGCGGACACGGTCATTCAGATGGAGCATGGGGTTGTCCGGGAGTTGCGCGACACCCCGCGTTTGGCGAGCGGTTAACGATCGCCGACAGACCCACGCGCTCCATCATCGATCCACGCTTCGATCTTCTGTAAATCTCGTTCACGTAGCCGGCTGTGTGTCGGGATCGTGATTAGTTGGTTCGACAGGAGACGCGCACCCGGGAATTCGGACGTTCCGTTCCAACAGCGGCTCGGAAACCCATCCAGATCCGAGAGGGGTTTGGGATACCCGGGCATGATACCAAGCGTACGTGCCCGTGGCGACGAGGCCCGCGGGCGATCGGCCGCGTGCATCACGACGGGGAGCCGCAGGTAACTGGGCGCACCTTCCGCCGGTCCCCGAACGGCCGTCAGGCTCGCCTGCTCTAGGCGGTCGATCACTCTGGTCGCATGCGTCCGGCGGAGCGTCACTTCCCGGTCGGCCAGCGGCCACGTTTTGGCAAGCGCCAAACACCCGGGGGGTCCCAAACCTCTGCGCGGGACCGGCGCATGATAGACCGTTTCGCCGAGTCGGAGCGCCGGTATAGCGGAGGGGACGCCATAGAGCCACGGCCGCCCGAACACCCACTGAGCGGCGAGCGCTCCGATCTGTAACCAACTATAGGCGCCGTCTCCGTCCCCGTTTCGAGGGATGGCATCCATGGCCGCCACACCCGTCGTATCGATGGCGAGGAGAGCGCCGCCGGCACCGGCCGTGACCCCCTTGCCCCGTCCAAAACTCAAAATCGTGAGACTTCCGAACGCACCGAGAGGTCTGCCGTCATACGTCGCCCCGACGGCCTGCGCACAATCCTCGATCACCATCGCCTCGGTCTGTTCGGCGATCTGACTGACGACAGCGAGATCGGCCGGAACGCCGTACAGGTGCGCGACGACGATCGTTTGCGCCCCCATTTCCACTGCCTGCCGCAAGGACACGGCGTCCGGGCTGAGCGTGCGCGGACACACGTCGTAGAGCACCACCGGCACCCGTGCGCCAACGGCGGCCGTCGCCAAGTCAAAACAGGAATAGGCAGGGAGTGCGACTGCGCCACCCTTGACGGCCACGGCTCCCGCCATCGCCATTTCGAGCGCCGTCGTCCCGCTGGCGGACAGCAGCGCACTCCTGGGATGATAGTGCCGCTCGAGAAGCGCACGCACCCGATCTTCTGCGCGACGTCCACCCCCGAGCTTCCCGGCCACCGCGGCGCCAACCGCGCTGAGCGGCAGCGGCGAGTACGCGGGAAGTTGTCGTCTCAACACGTTACGCTACGGAATGAAGCGGACGATGCGGGGTCCCAGATACGTGGCAATTGGAAGTGGAAGTTTCCGCCAAACCCGCGGACCCATGGAGTACATGCCATCGTCAGGGGACGGCGTCGTCACGTCCTCGCGCTTGGCAACCCGATACCACCACAGGGGATCCTCTCGTCCACCCCACTGCAATTTGAACCGATGGGTATTCCCGCCGGGCGTACACCGCCCGAAGTTGAAGACGCGGAGCTGACGGTGCACGGCACGCTCCATGAAGCTCCAGTAGAGCAGCATGTTGGCGGCGACGCGTTTGTACTCCACCAGCGCCGACGCCCAGGTCATCTCGAACTCGTCACCCCACTGGAACCCACATCCCGCCGCCACGGGCCGCCCGTTGAAATATGCGCACCCAAACCATACGTCGTCCGGGAAGGTCTCGGCGAGGGCGTGAAACAGCCGTGCTGACTGGGTTGGCGTGCCGAGGTCCCTCATGTGATGCGCGAAGACGGAGAAAAAGGGCTCCACCTCTTCCGATCCGAACCGAACCGACACTCCCTCTTTTTGCGGACGCCGGATCTGACTTCGAACCTTGGACTTGAGCGCCTTCCAGAGCGTGTCGGGATCCGACGGGAGATCCAACAACACCGTGACCTTGTGATGCGAGACGGCCAAGTCGATTGCAAGGGGGACCCGACTACGAAGCTCCAACAGCTTCACGCCGTCGCCTCGCGCGAGATCCGCCGCGTGTGTGGCAAGTTCTGTTACGGCCCGGGCGTCACCGAGGGGACCGCCGTAGTTCAGGAAGGGCATCGAAACGAGATAATGCCCGAACATCAAGCTCTTGACGCGGACGAGCGGGAGCACCCCGGTGATCTCGCCGCCCGGGCCACGATTCGCCAAGTAGATACAGTCGTGTCCGTAGATCCGCTCGATCAGATCCTTCCACTCATGCAGCTGAAAGTGAGTCCACCCGGCACAGCTCCGGACAAACCCGTTCCATTCGGCGGGAGACGAGTCGAACTCTTCGATGGGCACGCCGACGCTACGCGACGCTGACTCCGGCAGCGACGCCTCCGTGCATGATCGGCGCGAACTCGAATTCCGAGAGGAGCCGCTCCAACCGGGGCAACGTTTTTCTCAACCCGCCGTAGTGGCGAATTCGGGTGGCCCAGTTCACAGCCAGCCTGGGCTGGTCGGGGTCCAACTCCCACGGGTGAATGTAAAACATCCCGGGCACGCGACGTCGCTCACACGCTGCCAACGCGGCGCGAACCAAACCGTAGGGGAGCAATCGAAAATAGCCACCACCGGCGGCGGGGAGGTTTTGTCCCAACCGACGCAGCGTCGCGGGAGGATATTCGGTCAACCGGCCGCTTGGCCGCTCGAGGACATGGGGATCCCTGTTGGCGCCTGGGTACCCGTAGCCGCGCCGAGCAACGGGAAAGAGGCTGGAGTCGTACCGATAGCCTTCCTCAATCAAGATATCGAGCGCCCATTCCCGCCCGGGCACGATCGAAAAACTCGGCGCACGAAACCCGTAGACCGGTGTTCCCGTGATGTCTTCCAGCACCGACTTTGTTTGACGTACCGACGCGCGGAATTCCTCCGGCGTCTGCTGGGTGACCCGGCGATGATCCCATCCATGGGAGGCGATTTCGTGCCCGCAATCTCTGATCTGTCGTACCAGGGACGGATGACGCTCCGCGACCATCCCGAGCACGAACGCGTCG
>JBFIZG010000229.1:0-5960 GCA_041604955.1 Gemmatimonadales bacterium
CCTTGCAGCAACAGGCGCTGATCGAGCAGTTGATGGCGGAACGTAGATAGGTGTCAGGTGTCAGGTGATAGGTGATAGGTGATAGGTGCTACCCGTGTACCGTGTACCGTGTACCGTGTACTGTGCACTGTGTACGGTGTACTGTGAACCGTGTACTGTGTATCGTTCCCCCATGACCCGCAGTCGTCCTTCGCCTCCGGAGCGAGCCCTCTGACAACCCCTGCCCAGCGCGACGCGCAGTCGCATGCCACCAACCGGATTCAGGGACTTCGGCCCTTGATCGGCAACACACCGCTGCTCGCCCTCGATTTCGAATATCGGGGCGAGCCCCGGGTGATCTATTGCAAGGCCGAGAACCTGAACATGACCGGTAGCATCAAGGACCGTATGGCGTTGTTCATTCTCGCCCGGGGATATGAAAAGGGGACGCTGCGTCCGGGCGACGTCATTGCCGAAGCGACGAGCGGGAATACCGGCATTTCATTCGCTGCTATCGGACGGGCACTGGGACACCACGTTCGCATCTTCATGCCCGACTGGATGAGCAACGAGCGGCTCGCCCTCATCAGGAGTTTTGGGGCGGAGATCGAGTTGGTCAGTCCGGAGGAGGGCGGGTTCCTCGGCAGTATCGACCGTGCTGCCACGTTGGCGCGCGAGCGGGACGATGTGTTTCTCCCGGCGCAATTCGCGAATGAAGACAACGTCGCCGCGCACACGAACGGCACGGGTCTCGAAATCTGGTCACAACTGCAATCCGAATCGTTGACTCCGGATGCGTTTGTCGCCGGGGTGGGAACCGGTGGCACGGTCATGGGCGTCGGACAGTATCTCAAGCGCATGCACCCCGCGGTCACCGTGCATCCCCTGGAGCCGGCCAACTCGCCGACGCTCTCTGCAGGCCATCGGGTCGGCAAGCACCGCATTCAGGGGATCTCGGACGAATTCGTACCACCGATCGTGGACCTGGAGGCAATGGACAGCATCGTGGCGGTGGAAGACGGAGACTCGATTCTCATGGCGCAACGCCTGGCGTCTTCGCTCGGACTCGGCGTTGGCATTTCTTCTGGCGCAAATTTTCTGGGTGCGCTCCAGCTTCAGAACGCGCTCGGGCCCCGCTCGATCGTGACCACCGTTTTCCCCGACTCGAACAAGAAATATCTGAGCACCGATCTGTTGCGGGACGAGCCGGTCAAAGACGGATACCTCACTCCGCACGTCCAGTTCCGGGCAGTCCGGGCGACCGGTCGTGTATGCAGGGTGTGCTTCGACCCCGTGATTTGAGGGTGACCACTGCTCGGGCGGCCGGTCACGAGACCACCCATGCCCCCCCGGGCGAATGCTCGGCGACTGACGGGCCCGGGTCGAAGCAACGGGCGTGCGATCGAGACAAGACGGCCTCACACTCCGTTCATAGTCGTTTCAGACGCGTGATGCTCACATAGACGGCGAACCACCATGTCGATCGGAGGTCGTCGTCATCTTCGGCATCGAGAATCTCCCTCCTACGACGCAGGCCGCGCTTGGCGGGCTGTTCACATGGTTTCTCACTCTCATCGGCACGGTGCCCGTGTTGTTCCTGGTGAGAGTGAAGCGCACAACTATGGACGGCATGATGGGGGCGGCGGCCGGTATCATGGTGGCGGCGTCGTGCTGGTCGCTTCTGACTCCAGCGCTACAGGCTGGGAGCCTCCGAAGCGTCTTACCCGGTCTCGTGGTTGGCGCCGGCGCCTTGTTCGCGTTGGACAAGCTCATTCCTCATCTCCACAGCGAAGTACCGGACGAGGCAAGACCCGAGGGACCCAGCGTAACGTGGCGACGCTCGACACTGCTCATTGCCGCGATCACGATCCATAATTTTCCCGAGGGTCTGGCGGTGGGACTGGGCTTCGGGAGCGGAGACTTACAGCGTGGTCTCGCGCTCGCCATTGGCATTGGCCTTCAGAATATCCCGGAAGGCCTGGCGATTGCGCTGCCGCTCAGACGAGACGGAATGAGTCGTTGGAAAGCGCTGTGGTACGGACAGCTGTCGGCCGCCATCGAACCCATTGCGGCGGTGGCCGGTGCGCTCTTTGTCGGCCTTGGCGCCCATGTCCTGCCGTTCGGCATGGCGTTCGCCGCAGGCGCGATGTTGTTCGTGGTGGTCGAGGAGCTGCTTCCAGAAACTACGCGGAGCGGCAACGTCGACGTCGCCACGCTCGGCTTCGTGCTGGGTTTCGCGCTGATGATGGGGTTGGATCAGATCTGACGGTAGGACGGTAAGTCGGTAAGACGGTAGAACGGAGAGTTGTCGCTTCAGCGACCGCAGCCGAGCCGCGGCTCTTAGCCGCGAGAAACGGACGGATAGACGGATAGACGGATAGTTGTCGCTTCGGCGACCCCAGCCGAGGCCCCGCCTCTTGGCCGCGAGAAACGAACGGACGGAGGGGGCTACAGGTCTCGGACGATGTAGACTCGTTTCCGATACGCGCGCGCTGCTCCTTGGTGAGCTGCAACTCGATCGGCGCGAAGCATGCCACGATCAAGATTCCTGCAGCGAAGGTCGTGCGGGCAGGTTTGCGGAGCCTCATAGACCTATGACAGAACCCTCGAAGTGACGGGCACGTATTCTTCAGTGCACAGTACACAGTACACAGTGAACAGTACACAGTGCAAGAAATGCGTAGGGACGACTGTGTACGGCGCACCGTGCACCGTGTACTGCTTCCTCCCCCTATCCTACGGAACTAACTCCACCGGCCGATACTTGAGGAAGAACACGCCTTCCTTCCCGCTCGAGACGACGATCGTGCCGCTCTCGAAGAAGGGATAGTTGCTCCACGATCCGTCGAATTCGACTTCTTCACTCCACGGCACGGTATCGAGAAAGCCGACTTCCCTGGGGTTCTCAGGATCGCTCACGTCGAGGATACGCAAACCGCTCACATAGTTCGACTGATACATCAAGTTGCCCTTGATGTACAGGTTGTGGTCGATCGTGAACGTCGTGCCAAAATGCTCTTTCATCATGATCGGGTCATCGAGGTCGGCGATGTCCCAGATCAGCGTACGCGTACCGGGCATAGGCTGGCCCGCCTGGATCGAGTTCGACTCGTCTCCTTCGTCGTTCATGAAAAAGTACTTGTGATCCTCGGTGACCCATCCCTGGTGCGCGTATCCCACGTTGGGATAATCGGCCGACGAAATCGCGACCGGATTCTGTTTGTCGGACACGTCGGCGATCGAGAGCGCGTTCTCGTTCGACCCGAAACAGATCTCCTTGCCGACGTGTTCGGTATCGGGTCCGTTGTACAGAATGCACATGGCATCGTGCGAATACCCGGTGTTCGCCCGGCCGGTATTCTCGTCTGCAAAACAGCCGATGAACGTCGGTTGATCAGGCTGTTGAATGTCGATCATGTGGAGGCCGCCGCCACAGGTTTCGCCACCGCTGTTCGACCCGACAGAATAGGCGAACCCGGTGCCTTCATTGATCACGATGTTGTGGGCGGATGCGATGCCGTCGTAGTGTGCGTCTTCGTCGAACGTGACCGGCGCGTTGTTGACGTCGCGAAGCCGAGTGAGGTCAAACACCTGCATTCCATGTTGGCCCGCGCCGTCGGCAACGATGAACGCGTGGTTTTTGTAGACCTTGATGTCGCGCCACGAGTTGCCACGAGAACCCTGCGTCTTGGGCAGGTTGCCGAGGTAGACCGGATTGGTGGGGTTCGTGACGTCGATGAAGGCGGTGCCATCCGTGCGGCCGACAAGCGCATACTCGCGTCCACTCTCCGGATCGGTCCACCCCCACACGTCGTTTGTTTCCGCTCCACGACCGCCGCCAATCGCACTGACGGGAAGGAACGACAGGATGTCCACTTGGCTGCATTCAAACTGATCGGCCTTGTGGTCGTTGCACCCTACCTCACCGGCGACGATCGGATCGAGTCCCTTGGGGTCGGGGCCCATGAGCTTGGCAGTCGCCATCCAGGAGTCGCCGCGCTTTTCCATCACGATGGCCGAACCAAGGCCAAAGTCGTCTCCTGTCGCGCCGACAACCGCCACGTTGTCCCCAACGGTAAGGACGTTGCCAAACCCGTCGCCCACGTCGCCGTCGATGCCGGCGAGTTTCGTCACGTTTCCGAAGCGGTCTTCCGCTGGGTCATACTCGAACCGATAGACACGGCCGGAGGCGTCGGATCCCGGGGACCCGATCCACACTTCGTTGCCGCTTGCCACGATCGCGCTCCCGAACCGGTTGCCGCGCGCCCGGTCCGGCGCCGAGAGCGTCGTGCCCTGCACCCAGGAACCGGCCCGGGCATCCCAGCGATACGTCAAGACTTCGCCGGTTCCGTTATTTCGGCCGGGCACGCCAATCAGGGCGTGGCCGTCCAGCCATCCCACGGAAAATCCCAGGGCATCCCCCGGCTCCGAAACTTCCTCGTCCAGGCTGATTCTCGCTTCCTGAGTCCAGTCGCCCGGACCGTTCCGATGATACACGTACGCTGCTCCTCGTTGCTGCAGGTCCCGGCTGGGTTGAATGGCGCCAGTGATCAGTCGTTCGCCGTCGAACGCGAGGGACCACCCGAAGAACTCCGACTCGGGCGCGTCCGCTGGTGTTAGTCTTGCCTCCTCAATCCAGGCTCCGTTGTCGCTCCGCTGGTACACCCACACGGCCCCGCGGCTGTCGTTGTATCCCAAAGCCGAGACAAACAAATGGTCTCCGTATAGGAAGCCGAACCGTCCAAACGAGTTTCCCGGCTCGACGTCCGCCGGTCGAAGCAACTCCACGAATTCCCACTCGTCTCCTTCTCTGCGATATGTCCAGATGCCGCCGGCACTCTCGTCCAGGGTGGTGCCGCCTATGACGAGCGATCGGTCGTCCATGACGATGAACCGCCCGAAATAATCGCCACCGTCATGGGCGGGAGCCATCATGGTGCCGGCCTGTACCCATCCGGTTTCGCGGCGCTCGTAGGCGTAGATCGTGGCCGCCTCATTGGGCTTGAAAGGTTCGCTGATGAGGATGCGGTCGCCGTCGATGGCCGAGTGGGCCCCGAACTGCTGGGCTTCAGCCGGCATGGTGGCGAACAGGGCAACTGCAAGCAGGTAACGGAATCTGGTCATGCTCTGGCCTCGCTTCGTGAGATTCGTACGAGCAGTTGGCGGGTTGCTCGTCGCGTCAGAAGATATGTGGACTAACGTATCGGCCAAATGGGGAGTTTCAAATCGGGTCGGTCAGCACTACACCAAGACCACCCCATCCGATCCATCGCGCTCCCACCCGGTCGACCGAGTAGAGTTCCGCGTGGCGTTCCCCAAGGGAGTTAGATGTGCCGAACGCGACAACCGTTGCAAGTCGGCTGCGAGGGTGAGACCGCGCCGCCAGGACTACCGCAGCGGGAATCGGCCCACTATCTGGCGGAAGGCGCCCATGGGTCGCCAGATTTATGCCCGGAGGATTCACGGTCGGCGTCCGCCGACCGGTTAAGGTCACCATCAGGACTCAGGAGGTCCCCCCATGGCCACAGCCACCACAACACTCGCCCAACAGGATGTCACCGCGATCCGGGCTACCCGGGACCCGTGGTGTCAGGCGTGTGTCGACCGGGATTGGGACGGCTTGCTTGCGCTCTGTACGAAGGACGTCGTATTCCTGCCGCCGGATGCCCCGGTGGCCGAGGGACGTGCAGCGACGCGGTCGTACCTCGAGACCTATCCGGAGATGAAGACGTTCACCTTCAACTTCACCCACATTGAAGGGAGCGGCGATTTGGCGTCGGCGCGCGGGAATTTCGCGATCACCGCCAACGTGGATGGCAACGAAGTGGCGTTCACCGGAAAGTTCGTCGATACGTTTCGGAAGGCCTCGGACGGATCGTGGAAATACTCCAGTGTGATCTGGAATCACGATCATGCTTTAGGGTAGGTGTCGGGTTTCCGGGGGTTAGGGGTGATGGCGTAGGGGCGCCTGTTGGTGACCC
>JBFIZG010000230.1:0-5956 GCA_041604955.1 Gemmatimonadales bacterium
CCAGCCGCTCCTGTGGCAGCACCTGTTCTGGTACTTCGGTCACCCGGAGGTGTACATCCTGATCCTCCCGGCGATGGGCATGGTCTCCGACGTCATCGCCAACGGGTCGCGGAAGCCCATTTTCGGGTACCACTCCATGGTATACGCGATCATCGCCATTGGGTTTTTGGGGTGGATCGTCTGGGGGCACCACATGTTCCAGAGCGGCATGAACCCAACGCTCGGCATGACGTTCATGATCTCGACGATGCTGATTGCGGTGCCGTCGGCGATCAAGGTGTTCAACTGGATGGGAACGATGTGGCGCGGGAACATCCGGTTTCACGTGCCGATGCTCCATGCGACGGCGTTTGTGGCCATGTTCGTGATCGGCGGCTTGAGCGGCGTCTTCATGGCCTCGACGCCGGTGGATATCTACATCCACGATACCTACTTCATCGTGGCGCACATCCATTACGTGCTGTTCGGCGGCAGCCTGTTCGCCATCTTTGCCGCCGTGACGTTTTGGTATCCCAAGATGTTCGGCCGCATGATGAACCCGAGGGTCGGGAAGATTCATTTCTGGCTCACGTTCTTGTTCTACAATCTCACATTCTTTCCGATGCACAATCTCGGCGTCGCGGGACACATGCGTAGGATCTACGATCCGTCGCAATACGAGTTTCTCCAGCCACTCGCGGGCATCAATCAGTTCATCACGATCAGTGCGTTGTTGTTGTTCGTGACACAGCTGATCTTCGCAGCGAATTTCATCATTAGCTGGTTCCGCGGCGAGAAGGCGACGGAAAACCCGTGGGAGGACAACGGCTTGGAATGGACGGTCCCGTCACCGCCGCCGCACGGCAACTTCGCCGAGGTCCCGTCGGTGTATCGGGGGCCCTACGAATTCAGTTCACCGGACGTCGCCGAGGATTACTTGCCACAGACGACGAGGCTCGCACGCGACCGCGTTCCGGCGAGCACGTCTGAGGGCGGGAGCGAGTAATGGCACACCCCATGATGATGGATCCGCCGCGTCAGCGCGAAATCGGCGCCGACGTCTACAACGAAAAGCTGGGAATGTGGATCTTCCTCGGGTCTGAGGTCATGTTCTTCACGGCGCTGATTGGCTCGTATATCATTCTGCGAGTCGGTCACCCACAGGCGTGGGCAGAACCCGGCGGCATCCTGAACGTTCCCGTGACCGCGGTAAACACGTTTTTGCTCATCTGCAGCAGCGTGACCATGGTCAAGGCGTTTGCCGCGATTCAAGATGGCGATCAACGCGGTCTCAAACTCTATCTCGTCGCCACAGTGGTCATTGGAGCCGCGTTTGTCGGCGTCCAGGCGTATGAGTATACCGCGCTCTTCAACGAAGGCTTCGTGGCCAGCGGATACGTGGAGGGGAGTCATTTTGCGGAACTCGCGGCCGAGGGCGCGCTCCCCCCGGAAGTCGGGATCTACGGGTCCACCTTCTACACCATGACGGGGTTTCACGGATTCCACGTGTCCATGGGTGTGATCTGTATGATCTTCGTGACGTGGAAGGCGTTCAAGGGGAAGTACACGGCCACCGATCATCGGGGCGTCGAGGTCATCGGGCTCTATTGGCATTTCGTTGATCTGGTGTGGATTATTCTCTTCACCATCGTGTACCTGATCTGATTTGAGGGGAGGCGGAATGGCCGAAGTACACAAGCGTGCGCATCCCAATTACTGGGGCGTGTGGGCGGGACTGGCGGCATTGACGGCCTTCGAGCTTGGCGTCGCTTTTCTTCCCTGGTCGAAGCTCGCCATCATCCTGATCCTGATCGGACTGGCGGTGTGGAAGGCGCTGCTCGTTGCGCTGTATTTCATGCATTTGCGGTGGGAGGGTAACCGCATGCGGATCTTCGCGCTCGCGCCACTGCCACTGACCGTCATCATCGTCATCGCCGTCATCACGGAGTTTCGGTGGTAGCGATCGCGGTTCCGCAGGTTCGGGCGAGCGACCTGATCGAGCTGACCAAGCCGCGGATCGTGCTCATGGTGATGATCACGGTCGCCGCGGGGTACTGGTTGGCGGCGCCGGCCACGTACCAAATATTGACCCTGTTTCACCTATTGCTGGGGACCGCCTTCGTTGCCGCCGGAACGAGCGCGTTGAACCAGGTCGCCGAACGGGACATCGATGCGGTCATGCACCGCACACGATCGCGGCCGGTGCCGGCAGGTCGGGTGAGTGCGCAGACCGCGACGTGGTTTGCGTGGCTGCTGGGCGTAACCGGCGTGGTCTACCTGACAGCCTTCGTGAGTTCGCCGGTGGGCGGCCTGGCTGCTGCCACCTTGGTGTCGTATGTCTTTCTCTACACACCCCTCAAGCGGCGAACCACCGTGTCGACCCTGATCGGCGCCGTACCCGGCGCGCTTCCCATCGTGGGCGGTTGGGTCGCAGCCGAGGGCTCCCTAGGGCCCGAGGCGTGGGTGCTCTTCTGGATACTGTTCTTGTGGCAACTGCCGCACTTTCTCGCTCTGGGATGGCTCTATCGCGAGGACTACGCACGGGCGGGTCTCAAGATGCTGAGCGTCACCGATCCCGACGGGCGCGCCACGTTCTGGTATGCCACGGTGTACGCGGCCGCGCTGCTCCCGGTCAGCCTGTTCCCGACCATCCTGGGTATTGCCGGACGCGTCTATTTCGTCGGCGCCATGGCGCTGTCGGTGCTGTTTCTCGTGGCGTGTATCGTGGCGACGAGACGTGTCACGGCCTCGAACGCGCGGACGGTCTTTCGCGCGTCCCTCGCGTACCTCCCGCTTCTTTTGATTCTCATGATGGCGAATCGAGCGCTATGATCCTCTTTCACCGGTTCCTCATCGCAACCGCTATCGTGTTCTGCATGGCGCTCGGTGCGTGGCTGATTTTGGCGTTTCGAGACCGAGGCGGCGTGTGGGCCCTGGTGCTCGGTGTGTCGTTCGCGTTGGCCGGGGTGGGACTCGCGTACTACCTCCGGAACCTCAACCGGTTTCTTCACCGATGAACGAAGGCTTCACGATGAGCATGTTTTGGGCCGGCGCCATGATGGCATTCGCGCCCATCGTGTTCTTCGGGACGCTGATCGGCGTGTGGTGGTATAAGCGAAAGAAGACGAAGCAGGGACCAGCCGACCTCGAGAAGCCTCAGCAGTAAGAAACGTTCAACGTCCAACTCTCAACGTTCAACATCGAACATCTGCGTCTCGCGTCTCGCGTTGACTGTTGAACGTTGAACGTTGAACTTTGAACGTTGAAAGTTGAACGTTCGTTTTTCGCTGTTCCCTATCCCGTCCATCCGACACCACGAAGAACGCGGCCCGGCTTGGCGCCCGTGTGCTCACCATCTCGCACAACGAACGATCCGTTGACCAGCACGTGTGGGATGCCGGCGGGGTATTGATGCGGCTGTTCGAACGTCGCGCGGTCGGCCACACGGTCTGCGTCGAACAACACGAGGTCGGCAAACGCGCCAGGTTCGATGACCCCGCGTCCAGCAAGCCGGAGACGGCGGGCTGGCTGGCCGGTCATCTTGTGAATCGCAATCTCGAGCGGCATCACCTTTTGATCGCGAGCGTAGTAGCCGAGCACGCGGGGGAACGTACCGTAGCTCCGCGGGTGCGGCGAGCCACCCGACAAAGGGCCATCGGTCGCGAGCGCCGTTCCATCCGAACAGACCATGCCGAGTGGATGGCGGAGGAACAACGCGGTGTTGTCCTCGCTCATGCCGAACCCAACCATTCCGGTGCGGTTCCGGTCGCCCCGGACGATTTGCAATAAGAGCTGATACGGTTCGAGCGCCCGCTCCGCCGCCAGCTCTCCCAACCGACGCCCCTGAGCCCACGACAACTCCGGCGAGACAGTGGCGGTGATTTGTACCGCGTCCCACGACCCCAACTTCGTCACCTTGTCACGCACCGCCCGCTCGATGGCCGGCGCCTCACCCGCGTCATCGAGACGGGCGAGAAACGCCGTCGCGCCGCCCTCGCGCGCGTACACCGGGAACAACGAGCTCAGACCCGTGCTGTATGCCACGTAGGGATATCGGTCGTACGTGACGTCCACACCGTCACCGCGCGCCGCCATTAGGCTCCCGAGAATCGACTCGGCCTTCCACCAGTTCCGTTTTCCCTGTGCCTTGAGATGGGAGATGTGCACGGGTACGCCGGCCTCGCGCCCGACGTTGAGGGCTTCCTCCACGGCGGCGAAGAGCTGGTCGTCCTCGTTCCGCATATGAGTTGCGTATGGAAGGCCTAGGGGTCGGAGTGGCTGGGCCACGCGTGCCAATTCTTCGAGACTGCTGAACGTGCCCGGTAGGTATTCGAGACCCGTTGAGATTCCGCAGGCGCCCGCTCGGAGCGCTTCGTCGATCAGCCCGACCATCTGACCGAGTTCCGGTTCCGTCGCGGGTCGATTGGCGCCGCCCATCACGTACTGTCGCACGGTGCCCTGCCCGACCATGCTCGCCAGGTTGACGGCCGCGGGCTGGCGGTCGAGTGTTTGGAAGAAACCCGCGAGATCGTGGAACGAAATGTCCACTCCATGCCTGTCGCGGTAGTCTTGGCGTACCCGATCCGCTTGTTCGGCCGACCACGGCCCCAACGATCCACCGTCTTGGCCCGCCACTTCTGACGTCACGCCCTGTCTGACCTTGCTCTCCGCACGGGGGTCGATGAAGAGTTCCATGTCGGTATGGGAATGGATGTCGATGAACCCCGGCGCTATCGCGAGCCCGCGGACGTCCACCTCTTCCGCACTGGGTGCCGGCTGTCCGGGGCCGACAGATGCGATCCGGTCGCCTGCGACGGCGACGTCGGCTTCACGAGGGGGTGCGCCGGTACCGTCGAACACCAGTCCACCCCGAAAGATGAGGTTCACGGCAGGTAGCTGCGCGAGCGCACGTCGGCGAGACCACGGAATGTGAGACGCGGTCAGGAGCGCGACCCCCCCCACAAAGGAGCGGCGATTCATCGGCTGCCACCCGGCTACGCTATGGGGTTCACGAGCCCGTCCACCCCGGCCCGCGCACCACCCGTCCGGGTGTTTGTCCGGTATGCTCCCCGTCTCGTAACACCTGAACTCCGTTCACGAACACGTGCACCATTCCCGTGGCATATTGATGCGGCTCGTCGAATGTGGCGTGATCTTGAATCGTCTCGGGATCGAACACGGCGATGTCGGCATAGTAACCCGGTCGAAGCGCGCCCCGCCTCTCGATGCGAAGGTTTGCCGCCGGAAAGCTCGTGAGTTTTCGCACGGCCTCTTCCAGCGGGATGATCCGTTCCTCACGCACATACTTACCGAGCAGCCTGGCAAAGTTCCCATAGCCGCGCGGGTGTGGATTCGACTTGAGGAACACACCCTCCGGAGCAAGTGATCCGGCGTCTGAACCGAAGCTCACCCAGGGCAGCGCGATTTGTTTCCGGACGTTGTCCTCCGACATGAGGAAATACACCGTGCCGACACGACTGCCGTCTTCGATCACGAGGTCCATGGCGGTCTCTTCGGGAGACTTGCCGCGCATCGATGCGACCTCTGCCAACGTCTTTCCTGTGAGCGGTTTCAGGGCATCGTTCTTGAACCCCACGAGCAGCACGTTCTCGGCCGAGCCGGCCGCAAGATAGAGGTTCTCCCAGGCGTCCGTCGGTGTCGACATCTCCCGTCGGACGCGGCGCCGGGTAGCGGGAATCTTGAGCCGTTCGATCCACGGCTCGAGCCCCCCCTCCTGCACCCAGGGTGGCATCGCCGCATCCAGCCCGGTCGCGCCAGCCGTGTAGTTATACATGTCGGCGGTGATCTCGAGTCCTTCGGCGCGCGCCCGCTCGACGCGTTCGATGAGCTGATCCATTTTCGGCCAGTTGCTCTGGCCGGCCGCCTTGAGATGGTAACTCTCCGCACGAATGCCCGCCTCTCGCGCAATCGTCATCAGCTCATCGTGTGCCTGGAGCAACCGATTGCCTTCACTTCG
>JBFIZG010000231.1:0-5951 GCA_041604955.1 Gemmatimonadales bacterium
GCCGCCTTCGATTCCGAGGAGCGAAGCAATCCGCCCGCGCCCAAAGGCGCTTTCGATCTCGGACGCGGTGGTGGCGAGCTCGAGATGGTCCGGGTACCGGTCGATGGTCCGGAGCGCGATGTCGATCTGCTCGAGTTGTTCCCGCGCCGGATTCGTGGAGTTGACGTTGACGTATACCGACCAGAACTGTGCGCCAACCATGCCCGCTCGGAGGCGCGCCAGGTCCGTGTCGCCATCGGCGGTTCCCCGGAGATCGTATGCGGCGACGTCGCCCAGACCGGTTGTAGCCTCTCGAATGGCGATGGGGAGATCGTTGTGCCCGTCGATGAGCGGCACTTCTGAGAGGATGGCGCGAATGCGGTCACTGGTCGCGTCCTGCGCAGCGAGTGTGCTGGAAAGAACGAGCAGAACGACTGATGCGAACGGAACGAATCGGCTCATGAGAGTCCTCCTTCGACAAGAACGGGTGTGCATGGCCTCGAGCTGCGGACCGACCGCGCACCAAAGATATCCGTGTTGCTGCGCTTCGCCCACATGCTCACCGCGACTGGTGGCCACGCTTGACGCAGCCGTGATTTCGGCATTGTGGAGGCCCCAAAATCGACAAGTGGCCGACAGTCAGTTCCGTCGAGTGATCTTTGCGTGATTCATCACGGAAATCTCACGCTCGCTTTACTCGACGGTACAATTATGTATAGAAACGAGAACGACTTGAGCCGGCCGCGTGCCGCGCGCCGCCACCCGGACGCCCCACCCCCAGACGCCCCCTGACGACGGACTTTCTCGCTCGCGGTCGAGTTGCCCCAACCATGACGTGATGTCAGGAGGAAGCATCTCGCGCATGATGGCAAAGTTTGTAGTTGCCAGAGAGCACCCGGGTCAGAATGCCCGAGCCCCTCCCGGACTCGCGTTGAAATCGCAAACACTATAACGGATTCGGAGCGGCCCATCTCGTCCACATCCGAACACTGGGCGATGTGTCGGAAGGCGCTCCCGGGGAGGTGCGAAATGCAAAATATCATCGACTCCGTCGCGATCGACACGGTCCCGTTGCCGGAGTGCGGCATGGACGGGTTCCGGTTCGAGAACTTCTTTCTCGATCAACTGGTCGCAACCCGGACGATGGACCGGCAGGCTGACCTAACGTCCCGCGTGAGTCTCACGCTGGACGCGATCAGGCTCGCGGACAGCTATGCGAGTGCGAGCAAGACGGATTGGTTCAGCGGAGTGATTATCGACGACGGGCGCCAGCTGCTGGTGGACGCGCTCTTTGCCAACGGGTTTCTGGTTCCGAAGACGCGCGCGAGATGGCTGCAGATTGCCAAGAGTGCGCGTCTCATGGAGTTCGCTCCCAGCTTGTTCGCAAGTCTCAAGGCGCCCGGATGGTCGTTGGAGAAGGGCCTCACGATTCTGGGCAATTCGTTTGCGCCCATCGCCGGCACGCAGATCCCGGCGCCGGGCACGAGTCTCGAAGAATTCTGCCGCAAGCACCCCACCGACCCGATCTGTATCCGGGCGAGTGGGACCCTGTCGTCGTGGCAAGGTCGAGAGCTGACCCGCGAAGTGGCCGTGGTGTGGGAACTGACTCGAGAGAAGATCCTGTCCTACGAGCAATCCAGGGCGGTCCTCGATGTCACCTTCAAGGCGGTGACACCGCGCCGCGGCTTGATGGACATGTCTCCATCCGCCGGGAACGTCATCCTCGAGCATCTCGATCTGTCGCCGGAGCGTCGTGCCGACATCTTCCGCTCGCTCGGCACCAATCGCGTGGGGATGGTCGATCCCGACAGCCCATGGGCGGAAAAGTGCCTGGGCAAAGATCCGCCGCCCATCTGCAAGTTCATCCTGGCGTTTCCGGTTGCCTCCGTGTTCACGACCCAGCTCGTGCGGCATGAGATCTGGGATCGGCAGGATGCGCTCAAGGCGTGGCGCGATCTGTATGCGGCTTCGGTCGGCGCGGTGACCATCGCTCCGGAGATCGGAACCTGGCCAACGCCGGAGCAAGCGCAGCGCTGAATGAGGTCAACCGCTGAGATCGCAGAGTACGCGGAGAGAAGATTCCGTTGAGTGTTCCCCTCTCTCAGCGTTCTCCGCGGTCTCTGCGGTTACCAACACGATTGGGATCTGGGCTCGTCCGGTCGGGCTGGCTCCACACGAGTATGTTCTTGATTCAGGTCCCAGGATCCAGCCATTAACTACGGTGAGGTGGCCGTCGCTCGAAGTACCAGTGCCACGTCGGTCAATGTCGGGTTCCCCGTAGCGGGCGAAGGAAACACGGCGTCGGCGAGCAGCCGTTTTGTCGCTGGCCCGATCGGCGCGAACCTGAATCGTTGCCTCAAGTAGTACGGAGGGATGCTCTGTGAGTACAGCGTGGCACGCACCGTGATCGTGTTGGGATGCGGCGCGCAGGTCCGAAAATAGGCCCGGAAGCCGCCAAGGTGTGAGAGGCTCGCCGGTGTCGCTTCAGGGGGCGAACCCGGCGTCCGGTGATCGGACGGCGTGGAGGCGCTGTAATGTCGGACGAGTGGGTTACACGAGCGTAACGATCCCTACCACTAAGGCGCCGAGTACGGCCAGGGCTATCCAGCGAGGCACCGGTGTCTTGGCCGATGAGGCCAGGCGTTCCGGTACCGACTGGGGCGCCTGAGGTGCGGGGGTCGCGTCCGTTTCCTGTTTCGCGAGCAGCTCCTTGTACTTCGCGGTGTCGAGCACCATCGTCGAGGGTCGCGCCTCCTCCAGCGACTCATTGTCTTGTGCCGGCCTCGGGAGCTTGAACAGAATGGTGTGTTTGCCGATCGTGATGCTGTCACCGTCTTCGAGATGTTGTGACATGACCTTCTTTTCGTTCACGAACGTTCCGTTGGTGCTCTGAAGATCTGTCAGGACGTAGTTCGTTCCCACTTGCTCTATTTTGGCATGGTGTCCCGACACGGCGAGGTTGTCGACCACGATTGCATTGTCAGGGCTGCGCCCCACGGTCATGCCTGTTTCCAAAAAGGCGTACTCCCGAATCACTCTGCCTTCAAAGGTGAGAACGAGCATCGGCATGGTCGTACCTCCGTTGGACATCGACTGGCCCCGGCCGTTGGCTGCCGAGACGACAACTAACAGTCTGTGCACCGGGCGAACGCGACCGTGCGGTGGATCACAGGCCATGTGACGTGTGAGCCGTGGGCACGAATGGCGTGAGCCCTCTCACCGACCGGTTCAGCGGTGCGAGCGACATTATCAGGCGAACTTCGACAACTGTAGAACAGCAACAGCGGGACAAGATGCAGGTCATTCCGCGCTACGTCAGAGAGTTCTACCGACTTCGCCGAACCATACGGAAGGAACGGCGGGCCTTCTGGCAACCCCCCGATCGCGTGCTCCTGACAGAAGGGGCCTCCGGCGAACTCACCGCGGCACGGATTCGATTTCTGGTGGTGGGGTTGCTGTTGTTGGCCGTGTTCTTCGAGTACGTGAGAAATCCGGCTCCGGGCATGCTGGGGTGGGGGTTGGGCATCGGGTTTGTCGCGTTGGCGTTGGCGATCGTCCTCATCGAGCTAATTCGACGTCATCCGGAATGGTCGTCCGCCGCGTTTTTGACGAGTGTGTTCGACGTCACCATCATCAGCGCCGTGCTGGTGCTCTTTCTTGCGACCGACCGGCCGCACGCTGCGGTCAACAGCCGAGTGCTGTTTTCGGCGTACTTGATCGTGATCTTCAGCACCAGCCTCCGCTTTGACAAACGGGTCTGCGTCCTGACTGGCTTGTTTGCCATCGGACAGTACAGCGGCATCGTCGCGTTTGCCGCGGTGAACTGGGACTTGACCGGCGAACATTTCGCACCGTTCTACAACGGCGTGTTCGATCTCAACATTCACTACGCCCGTCTGATTCTCCTATGGGGGGCGATGCTGGTGAGCACGATCAATGTGGAGCGTGCGCAGACACTCCGTGGGATGTCCGCCAAAGACCCGCTCACCGGCCTCATGGCTCGTGGATTCTTCGACGAGCGTGCCGGGGCGGAGGCTGCCCGCTCACGCCGCCACAATCGCGAACTCGCGGTCGCAATGATCGACATAGATCATTTCAAACAGTTCAACGACAAGTACGGCCATGCCGTCGGTGACGAAGTACTCCGGGTAGTAGGGAAGTTTCTCCAGTCCGTGCGCCAAAGCGATCTGGTGGCGCGGTACGGCGGTGAAGAATTCCTGATCGTCTTCCCAGAGACCCCTGCGTCCGGAGCCGTGACCAAGGTAGACGAGTTGCGAAAGCTGATCGAACAATCGGGTATCACCGTCAGTGTCGGGGTCGCCGAGCTACCGAGGGACGCCGACGATATCTGGATGGTCATCTGTAAGGCCGATGAACGTCTCTACCAGGCCAAACAGGCCGGCCGAAACTGCGTAATCGGACCACCTGAACCCGCGGAAGCGGCGGCGTAGCCGACACGGCTCGCAAGAGATCGCGAACGCTGGTCCACAGGACTGGCGTTTTTTTTTGGCCGCGGCGAGCATCATTCATCCCGCAAGTTCGCCTTGCCGTTGGTTCCCCTGCAGCAAACAATCCGAAACCTGTCAGCGTTCCGTTCGTAGTTCATGGCAACCAACTGGCTCGGAGTCGCTATGATCACCCGTTACCTCGTCGCTATCCCGGCGGCTGTTGCCGCACTCGCGGTCAATCCACTGGGAGCACAGGAGTCCCATGTTTCGGATCTCTATTGGCGGATCTCGGAGCGACTGACCGACGCGGAACTCCAGCTCATCGATCTTCGCCGCGACATCCATCGCCATCCCGAAGTCTCCGGCGAAGAATCCCGGACAGCAGCGGTGGTGGCCAAGCGGCTCGGCGCACTCGGGTTCACTGTCACCACCGACGTTGGCGGACACGGTGTGATCGGCATGCTTCGGGGCGGGAAGCCTGGTCCCACGGTCGCGTTTCGGGCCGACATGGATGCAGTGCGCTCCGACGCGCCAGATCCGGTCGAGTTTCGGTCCGTGGTACCGGGTGTCCGGCACATTTGCGGACATGACGTCCATACTACGGTCGGCATCGCGCTCGCGGAGGGGTTTGCCGCTGTGCAGGAAGAATTGGCAGGCTCGGTCATGCTCGTGTTCCAGCCGGCAGAAGAACGGGCCACCGGGGCGCGCGCGATGCTTGCGGATGGTGTGTTCGCGAGTGAAAAGCCGGTCGCGATCTTTGCGGTTCATACGGCGCCGTTCCCTGTCGGGCAGCTCGCGACTGCGCCGGGCGGCATGATGGCCGGCAGAGACGCCGTTCGGGTAGCCATTCGGGGAACGGGGGATCTCGACGAAGCGGTCGACGCGGTCGCGCGTGTGATCCGAAGCGCGGGAACGATACCGCCGGCTCAGGCGATGCAGTCTCACCCTCCCAGTGTGGTGTTGGCGCAGGTGTTTTCCGCGGTCCGCGGATCGTCCGGTGAAGAACGCCAGGTGCGTGGGCAGATTACCACCGCCAGCGACACGGCGCGGGCCAGGGCGCGACAGGTGATTCTTCAGGGGATCGAGCGAATCGACCTCCCGGGTGTCCACATCGATCCGGCGTACGAATCCAAAGCGATTGCCGGCGTGACGAACGATCCGGAGTTGGTCTCGCGGGCCAACGCGAGCATCCGAGCGGTGCTTGGCGATGAGTCGGTCGTAGCCGTGCGGAGCATCCCACCCGCCTTCAGCGAAGACTTCGGCTCGTTCCAAGCGGAGGTGCCGGGCGTGATGTACTTCTTGGGCGTGAGCAACCCCGCCACGGGCACGGTCGGGATGCCGCACAGCCCGGACTATGTGGCTGACGAAGGGGCGATTGTGCTGGGCGCGCGCGCGATGTCTGCCATCCTGTTGGATTGGCTCGCCGGTCGATAGCGAGCGGTAGCAGAGCGGTTGCCATTGCCGGACCGAGGAACCAGTTTTTACCACCTCAGAAAATCCGGAGTAATGCCATGAAGACCAAGA
>JBFIZG010000232.1:0-5918 GCA_041604955.1 Gemmatimonadales bacterium
AATCCTCTCCTTTCCGGCCGAGGAATACGTACTGGGTGAGGAAACAATACTAAGTATGGAATCCTCACCCATCCGCAGAGGAAGACCTACTCGGTTCGAAACCCGTGCTAACTAAGGGTTTTCTCGCCTTTTGGCTGAGGCGAACTCGACGGCTTTGATCGAGCCATCGCAGTTTTTTGCTACGTTGTGAGGGTCAGACTATTGCGTACTGACGCCCGCATCGGCGCTACGCCCCAAGCTCCGCCGGAGCGGGCTCGGTCGGGCGCGACTGAGCCGTTGCCTGAATGAATTCCAAGCGCTTTCCGTCCGACGCCGGAACCACCCGAATGACATCACCGATGCCGACCGTGCCCTCCAACACCGCGAGCGCCAGCGGATTCTGAATGCTTCGCTGAATCGCGCGCTTCAGCGGCCGCGCACCGTACACCGGATCATATCCTTCCGCCACGATAAATGCCTCGGCCTCGGGCGTCAGTTCTAGTACTAGACCCTTGCTCGCCAGCAGCTCCCGCACCCTCGCCAACTGAAGTTGGACGATCTTGGTCAATTCGTCCCGAGCCAGCTGTCTGAACACGATGATGTCGTCCACACGGTTCAGGAACTCGGGCTTGAACGTGTGCCTGAGCGTGTCCAAGACTCGCCGTTCCGCCTCGGGCCAGTCGCGCTCACCCAAGTCGAGAATGAAGTTGCTCCCAACGTTGGACGTCATGATGATCACCGTGTTTCGGAAATCCACCGTGTGGCCCTGGCTGTCGGTCAACCGCCCGTCGTCCAGAATCTGTAACAGCACGTTGAACACGTCCGGATGTGCTTTCTCGATCTCGTCGAACAACACCACCGCATACGGCCGGCGCCGAATCGCCTCCGTCAACTGCCCGCCCTCTTCGTACCCAACGTATCCGGGCGGCGCCCCGATCATACGTGCGACCGCGTGTTTCTCCATGTACTCGGACATGTCGAGCCGCACGACGGCACGCTCGTCGTCAAACAGGAACTCGGCTAACGCCTTGGCCGTTTCGGTCTTTCCGACGCCTGTCGGCCCCAGGAAGATGAAGCTTCCGATCGGTCGATCCGGGTCCTGCAACCCGGCGCGCGACCGGCGGACTGCATTCGATACGGCCTCGAGCGCTTCGGTCTGACCGACCACTCGACGTCCAAGCTCCGCTTCCAACCGGGTCAGCCGGTCTCGCTCGGACTCGAGCATTTTTGAAACCGGAATCCCCGTCCACTTGGAGACGATGTGCGCAATGTCTTCGTCGTCTACCTCTTCCTTCAGGTACTTCGCTTCCGACTGAATCGCTTCGAGCCGCTCCTTCTCCGACTCGATTTCGCGTTCGAGTTCCGGAACGCGACCATAGCGAATCTCCGCGGCACGCTGAAGGTCCCCCTGGCGCGTGACCTGTTCGGCCTGAATACGAGCCTCTTCCAGCTCCGCTTTCTTCTCACGAAGCTGCTTGATCGCATCCTTCTCCGCCTGCCACTGGGCCTTCATCCCCTGCGACCGTTCCTGGAGCTCCGCCAACTCTCGCTTCACGGCATCGAGCCGCTCTTTGCTCGCACGATCTTTCTCGCGTCCCAGCGCCTGCTCTTCAATGCGGAGCTGAACGATCCGTCGCTCGACTTCGTCAATCTCTTGCGGCAAGCTGTCGATCTCGATGCGCAGCCGACTCGCCGACTCGTCAATCAGATCGATTGCCTTATCCGGAAGCTTGCGTTCACCCAGGTATCGATCTGACAGACGGGCCGCCGCGATGAGTGCGTTATCGGTAATTCGCACCCCATGGTGCACTTCGTAGCGTTCTTTCAGCCCTCGAAGAATCGCAACCGTGTCTTCCACCGACGGTTCGCCAACGTAGACGGGCTGAAACCGCCGCTCGAGCGCCTTGTCTTTCTCCACATGTTTTCGGTATTCATCCAGCGTCGTCGCGCCCACGACATGGAGTTCGCCACGCGCCAATGCCGGCTTCAACATATTCGAAGCGTCGACCGCCCCTTCTGCGGCGCCCGCTCCCACGATGGTGTGCAGTTCGTCAATAAACACGACGAACTGACCCTCCTGGCTCGTGACTTCCTTGATGACCGACTTCAACCGCTCCTCGAACTCGCCGCGGTACTTGGCCCCGGCCAACAACATGCCCAGGTCCAAGACGATGATGCGTTTTCCGCGAAGCGATTCGGGGACGTCACCGTCGACAATCCGCTGCGCCAACCCCTCGACGATCGCCGTTTTTCCCACACCCGGATCGCCAATTAACACGGGGTTGTTCTTGGTGCGCCGGGAGAGCACCTGAATCACACGACGAATCTCCTCGTCCCGCCCGATGACCGGATCGAGTTTTCCGTCCTGGGCGAGCGCCGTGAGGTCCTTGGTGAAACGCTCGAGCGCCTGATACTTCCCCTCGGGAGACTGATCCGTCACCCGGTGGCTCCCGCGAACGGCCTCCAAGGCCTGTAGTAGGAGTTTCTTATCGATGTTCAGGCTGCTCAGGATGCCCCGGGCGGCCGTTCCCTTGGTGTCTACGAGACCGATCAGAATGTGCTCGGTGGAGATGTAGCTGTCACCCAGTTCGTTCGCGAGCTTGTCAGCGGCGTCGAGTGCTGCGCTCAGCTCGCGCGCCATCGTCGCCGGCGAGCCGTCACCGGTCTGTTTGGGTAACCGATCGAGTTCCCGTTCGAGCTGTTGGCGAACGTCGGTGACGTTCACCCCGGACTTCTGCAAAATCGGAACGACGATGCTCTCGTCTTGGGAGAGCAACGCGAGAAACAGGTGCGCGTCATTCACGACAGGATTGCCGCGCTCTTGCGTGAGCGCATGTGCATCCCGGAGCGCTTCCCCTGCTTTGATAGTCAGTCGGTCTGGTCGAATCATTTTCTAGGTGTCAGGTGTCAGGTGTTAAGTGTCAGGTGTCAGGTGTCAGGTGTTAGGTGTCAGGTGTCAGGTGTCAGGTGTCCGGTGTCAGGTGTTAGGTGTTAGGTGACAGGTGTTAGGTACGGCAACCAGCTGTCGGACGACGAGCGGTTCCGGGTTGCGCTGTTCGCGATCGAATGCGCGGCTCGGCGACCCAATTGCACCGCTCGTCGCCGACGTACCCTTGAAGTCGCAACCAGCGTGCCGCTTTTCATATGCAAAAGTGGCCACAAACACGCCAAAAAGACAGCTCCGAAACGGGCGTTTGAGTCGGCCCTGATATTTTGGCATTAGGGCGGATCAGGAGAGGTGGAAAGACGAGGAGTTGGGAGCTGGGGGGGTAGGCTCTAGGGGTGACGCGACCATCGCGGCCCTTGCGGTGCCGATCCACTCGGCGGCTCCGATTCGGACCCCTATCCCCAAACTCCTCGCTCCAACCCCTAACACCTCACGCCGGCGCAAAAAAAAACGCGCCGCCCGATTGGACGACGCGTTCTCTTTTTGAATGACCTGTCACCTGACACCTGACACCCTGTGGGGCTGGGGGAGGGGTGCCTACTTAATGATCGTCATCCTCTTGGAAGTTCGCTGTCCGTCGACGATGAGCTGATAGACATAAACGCCCGAAGCGGCTTCGCGGTTCGAACCGCGCACCAAGCCATCCCAATACGCGGAATACTCACCGGTACCGTTCCATTCGAGCTTGACCTCGTCCAGCGGCTCCCCCGACCCCTGGAGAATCGGGATCGCGACGAGCTGTGCGAGGATATTGTAGATCCGGAGGCTCACCACCGGACGGTGTCCACCCTCAAAAACAGACCGATCCAACGCAAACGGGATCGTCGTTTCCGGGTTGAACGGATTCGGGTAATTCCTGTGTAGCCGCACCGCTTTGGTCGGCTGGTCCTCCTGCGCATGTACCGCCGAAGGTGCGACCAGCAGGAGCCCGAGCACAACAACCGCCCAGGCCAACTGCTTCATTGCTGACTCCTTACAAAGAAAGTTCCTGGCAAAAGCTCCTTAGATGAGTTGTATGTCGCCGTGTAAGACCAACTTATGGTCCTTCGTCACTCTCTGTCAAGCTCCGCCAGGACCTTCTCGCCGGCGGGCCCGATACGGCGACCGTCCCCGACCCGAACTGTGAGCGACCGGGTATCCATCCATTCGAGCAGCGGAATCAGGTACTTCCTGCTAAGTCCAGTCTTTTCACGAAGTTGCGCTGGCAGCGCCTCTCCGGCCCGCTGCACCTCCCGGAGGATCTCCCCAGACAGCCGATCGAGGACCCCTCGATCGTAATACCGGTCACTCCCGACCCTCACGGCTGTGCCCTGGCGCACAAAAAACTCCACCACCTGTCTGGTCTCGGAATTGGTCTTGGCACCCAGCTCGGCCAGGGTCTTTCCCAGGGGCCCGGCCGCCGTTAATTCCTGCTGTAGCTCCTTTCCCACCGCTTCCTGCTCTCGAGACAATCCGGCATGGTGACTCGTGAGACGGACCGTCTCGCCTTCCAACGCCAACGCGCCTTCTGCAACCAATTGATCCTGGACAAAGTTGGCGAGCTTGACGTCGCGAACCGCTCTTCGAGCCAGTTCCCGCGGCATACCTGGTTCGAGCGGCTGCTTATTATGGTACTCCCGAACGGCCGTGAGAGTTGCATCCCGCGCGCCGATGACGATACGCGGGGCGATCAACCGGTTGTCAACCGATATGACACGGTCGCCGGCGACTGCAAGAAGTTGCACCAACGACGCTGCCGGTACGCCGATTCGAATCGGTAAATCCGAAACCGGAACTGCTCGCGTGCCTGCTCCCTCGACAAACGATACCAACCGCGCCGCAGGGTCGGACGATGCGCGTTCCGCGAGGTTGACCGGGCGACGCGGTCGCGCCGCAGGCCACGGGTCCACCACCACACACCCCCCGACGGTGGTCACCGGGGAGTACGATCGCAACACGCCGAGGTCTCCCCAGCGACATACGATCGGCCGCTCGAGACGAAGGCGCGCGCCTCCGCTCGTACCCGGTGCGATCGCCTCCCCCTCGGGGGTGACACGAGCCATCACTTCGGCAGTTCCCAAGTGGAAGCGTACCCTTGTTCGTTGGGTGAAGGGGCGCGAGTCCGGGAGCAGTGTGACGATCACGTCGATCGACCGCGTCTCGCGCCACGTGTCGTCTTGCACGACCACATGCCCCCGCGCGATGTCCCCGCGATAGAGCCCGGCCAACGCCAGCGCGGTGCGCCGACCGGGAAGCGCCTCGACCGCCGATTGGCCGTGCACTTCGACGTTCCGCACACGCGCGCGCAGGTCACCGGGCAACACACGCACCTCGTCACCCACGCGAACCGATCCGCTCCATGTCGTACCGGTCACGACGGTCCCCGCGCCTGCGACGCTAAACACGCGATCAACCGGCAAACGGAACAGACCGTGTTTGGACCGTTCTTCCGCCCGGTCACACGCCGCGGCAAGCGCCGCACGCACGTCGTCGACACCCGACTCCGTCACGGTGGAAACACGCACCGGCGGCAACCAGTCGATGGTCGAATCGGCGAGCCGTTCTCCGATCTCGGATTCCACCAGCTCCATCCAGTCCGGCTCGGCCAGATCCGACTTGGTGACGGCGACGACGCCGCTCTTCACACGAAGAAACTCGAGAATCGCCAAATGCTCCCGCGTCTGTGGCATGACGCCTTCATCCGCGGCCACCACGAGCAACGCGACGTCGACTCCGGTCGCACCCGCAACCATGTTGCGCACAAAATCTTCGTGCCCCGGCACGTCCACGATACTCGCCTCCAGCCCGTCGCTCAGCGCCAGACGCGCAAACCCGATGTCGATCGTGATCCCCCGCCGTTTCTCTTCCTCCCATCGGTCCGTATCGATACCTGACAGCGCTTTGACGAGCGCCGTCTTGCCATGATCGACGTGGCCAGCGGTACCAACAACCATGTGACGCGTCACGAGTAGTCCTCCCAGAACGTGAGCGCCTTCAGTTCCCGGTTGTCAGC
>JBFIZG010000233.1:0-5884 GCA_041604955.1 Gemmatimonadales bacterium
CAATCTGCGATCTGAAATCTGCAATCTGCACTCTGAAATGGCGCTTCTGAGAAGCGCCATTCCGTCATCCCGTCATCCCGTCAAGCAATCATTTCGTTCTGACCACGTAGAGTCGCATCGCTGACGGCAACTGGCCACCGGAGAGGTCCCGCGCGCGAATCGCAACGGGCGGGCGGAGCAACCCGCTCACCAGCGTATACGCGGTTGCCGCCGCACGCACGCTCACGTTCATCGTGAAGTCGTCGAACGACGCCGTGGCCGGCTGCAGCCGCGCCGTCTGGACCAGGCCATTGAAGACATCCAGCAGGTCCCAACTCGTCATAGTGAGCTTGTCGTTGGTCGTGCTCACGCGGTCGTCCACCCAAAGCGACGCCGACCACTGCGCGAGCAGCGAGTCGATCGGCACGCCGACACGGTTACTGATGTTGTCGAACCCAACGTCGGTGGCGTCGATCAAGGCCCGGTGGAACCCCTTCTCGCCGTCAGGGAACTGGTCGCCAAAATGATCCGACAACCACCGCAGGAACGACCAGGACACCCCATACCACAGCGCCCGGCCCTTGCATGGGGACTGGTGGTCCGCATCCAACCAGCTACACTGCTCGGGTGCTCCCGAGATGCGGCTGGTCGACGACTCGTAGCCGTAGAAATACGCAAGATCGACAAACGCATTGGAGTACCAGTCGATCGACGACGGATCGTCCTGGTTGAATGCGACTGCATACCCCAGGTTCTGCCCCGGCGAGCGGCCCTCGAACGCGTGACCCGCGACTTCCTCCGCAAGCGTCGCCTGGCCCTCCAGCTCCCACGACGTAGGGAACGGCGCGCCAGCGGCGCCACGCCGGTTGAGTTGGATGACGTGCGCAAGCTCATGGGCGATGATGAACGGCGCATCGTCGATCGCGTCGCCTCTACTATAGGCGTTATTCACGTCCCCGTTGGGGTCGGGCGCTGCGCCGTAGAAGATCTCCGCCTCGTTGCTGGCGCCGAACGTGTCACTGTCCAGCCTGTCACACGAACTCGCAAATCCAAGCGTCGGGAACCGCTTGTTGACTTCCTTGGTGATGAGAACGACGATCCGGCCGTTCGCGTCGATGTCACCGGGATGCCCAAAGTAGTCGTAGTCGGTCGGATAGATGAGACTGTCGAGCCGATCGCTCAGCATCTGGTAGTCTGCGTCGGAGTATCCGTCCGCCGGGTTGTCCACGTCGTGGAGCCAATACCCCTTGTCGCCTCGCACCTTCACCACCGCGGTCACCGAATCCGCCGTCTGGCACGACACATCGTTCTGAGCCCGCACGCGGAGCGTGAGCGTGTCGCCCACGGCAGCACCGGAATCTACCGACGCGGCGCTCGGCACCCGCTGTGCTCCCCCGCGCCCGGCCCACGCATCCGGCCCGAGCGACTGCAACCAGGCAAGGTCGCGGGGACGAAACGCCGCCTCTGCCATGCGGTGCCGCTGGAGACGCACCGCCCGAGCAGTCGCTTCCACCGCACCACCCGAACCCGCAGCAGTCTGCGGCGGCCCCCCCTGCGCCGAAGATCCGGCGGGATCCTTCTCCGCACTCAACACGACCTCGGTGAGCGATGACGCCACCTCGGAGGTGGATTGCACACCGATCAGATACTCCTCCAGCGACACCTCCTCGCCAAACTGCAGGCAGAAGTTCGCAGGATCGTCGACGATCATCTGCTGACCAACCGACAGCGATAGGAACGATGCGGGCTCGACGTCATGGCTTCGAGGAGACGTCGTGACGCCGGCCGTTGTGACGGTCACATCGACCGCACGAGCCGGCCGGCAGTCAAACGCCGGTACCATGATGTCCAGTTGCGAGGACGTTGCGGCGGTGACGACCGCCTGGACGCCATCGATCGTGACGGTGTTGTTGGCCGGTGTCCCATCGAAGCCGGTCCCGGTGATCGTGGCCGCCCCACCTTCGACGATGGGATTCGGCGAGATGCCGGAGACCGATAGAGTGGTTGAGGTAGCCGTAAAGGTGACTGGGTCACCCTTCAGCCCGGGGGAACTCGCGGACGCGGTATTCGTGCCGCTGGATGACCCCAGGGTCCAGCCGGTGCGGGCCTCACCGGCGGTGTTTGTCGTGACCACACTCGAGTCGAGCGACCCACCTCCACTCTCCACCTGAAACGCGACGAGGATTCCCGATACCCCGTTCCCATACTGGTCCACCGCAGCCGCAACGATCGGATCCGGGAGCTTGCTCCCGACGAATCCCGTCTGTCCGTCTCCCGAGACGATGACGAGCGAATCCGCTGCATCGGGTTCTACGGTGGCGGTAAAGGTGCCGCTCACCGCGCCGGCAGTCGCCTGCACGGTCTGGGTGCCAGCCTCGGTCCCGAGCGTCCAGGTAGTAGACGCCTGCCCCGACGCGTCCGTCTGCACCGTTGGATCCGAGACAGACCCACCCCCCTCTGAAACCGTGAACGCCACGTCGGCGCCGCTGACCGGGTTTCCGCCCGCATCGTTCACTTGCAACGCCAGCTCCTCAGAGAGGGTTTCACCGACCTTGGCACTCTGCTGATCACCACCCATCACCGCCACGTCGGCAGGCTCCTGCGTCACCGTGACTGTTGCCGTCCCGGTCGCCGAGCCGGACGCGGCGGTAACCGTAGCCGATCCGACGGCGACCGCCGTTACCACGCCCGAACTATTGACGGTGGCAACAGAATCCGCGCTGGACGACCACGTCACGGACGCGGGAGAGATGTTCTTGTCGTTTTGATCTTTCACCGTCGCCGCCAACGTGGCTTGCGCGCCGAGGGCTGTGAGTGCCACGGACGACTGGCTGAGTTGCACGGTGGTTGGAACCGGTGGTGGACCGGGGTTGGTGAGTTCCTTGACCGTATTGCATCCGTAAGCCGCAACTAGGCCGGCCAATAACAGGGTCAGGGAAGCGCGTGTTGGGTAGGTGTTCGTCATGTCGCAGTCCGGCGTTGAGGTCGTAGGGGACATACCTCTCATTCCGAACTGACAACTATGGCGGTCGGATGCTGCTTCAGACCGTGCTCTGACTCACAAGCCCCGAGTCGCCTGCAACAAGTGGATATGCTGCTGGGGGAAACGTACTCTGATCAAAGCGGCTTCCGTGTCGGCCGCACATTTTGTCTCGACCGCTGTCTCCGCGTGCTCACCGGCGCGGCCGACGCGTGCCCGGACCAGTCCGTGATGCGGTCCCGTTGGATGTCACCCAGGTGTTGCAGAAAGAAAAAGGGTGCCGCTCGCTCACGAACCGCACCTGGACTGTCGATGGCGTGGTTGACGTTTTACGGGTCTCGCACGACCGTAAAGCACTGCCCGGAATAGCCCGCCGTGCGACGGGCTCGGGTTCAAGGCTCCCGAATCACACCGTGCGACTGCACGCGAATCGTGCCGTCTCCAACCTGCCCCGTAACCCAAACTTTTGCGCCGGCCTTCCCTCTCAGGCCGGGCGGGATGACGGCAAGCCGCATCTCGGTGTCACCATCCAGCCACATCGTCCCATCTCGCAGCGTGAGAACGCCGACATACGCTCGCTCTCCGTTGATGGCGACGACCCGGTACTGTTCCGCGGTGATGGCGTCAGCCGGCATCCCGCTCGGATTGGCGGACATACGCCCCGTGACCTCGATTTCCGCGCCGCTCAACCGACCAATCTCTTCCTTCCATGTCCCAAGGACGGCGACCTGACGTCGGTCCTCACCCTCCCGCACCTCGACGACGGGCTGCGCGAAAGGATCGTTGCCCACCACCCTCACCACACCGACCACGGTGGACTCCCCTGCCTGAGCCGGCGAGGCGTCAGAGCCTTGGTACCCGCTTGAACAGGCAAGCACGGTAGAACTTACGATCACGATCAGCTTCGCTGCGCGCATGATACCTCCCGCACCGTGCGATTATTGGAGTCGCACGATCCATAAGACTGGTTTCAACGTCGTGTCAAGTATGGCGTCGGACAGGTCGCGAACACGAAACGCCAGGGCCGAGCGCGGACCCGCCGCGCTGAGGCGCGCGAACGCCGTGCTGCCCCCCCGCACGCTCCCCGTATCCGAGAAATCCGCAAACGAGAGGTCGACCGGAACGAGCCGCAGCGCGTCGGACGAGAAGGAGCCGAAGATATCGAACATGTCCCAGCTGATCATCGAAATGGATGGATCTACGCCGGGCACGCGGTCGTCCGCGTAGAGCATGGCCGCCCACCGCGCGAAGAGACTGTCGAACTGGACCCCTAAGAGCGCCTCGACGTTCTCGACCCCAGACAGCGACGGCGACTTGGTAATCCAGTCACGCGTCAACGCGGTCTCGCCCCCGGGGTACGTTGGACCAAACTGGTCGGCGACAAACCGCTGGAAAGAGAATGACGCACCATAGAAGCTGAAGACGTTGCATGGTGTCGTCGGCCCGCTCGTCGATCCGAAAAGGGTACAGTCGTCGGGCGCATCTTCCACCTTACTCGTACCACCCTGCCACCCGTAATACTGCGCTAAGCGCAAGAAGAGATTCTCGTACCATTGCGCACCCGCGCCGGCCCCACGCGCCACCCCGGACCCGTAGTTCTGACCGGGCATATTTCCCAGCACGCTGTGTCCTACGACTTCCTCGACCAATGACGCCTGCCCTTCCGATTCCCACGACGCCAACCCCGTGGACCCGCCGGCCACGATCAACCGACGCCCTTGTTGGATGGTGTGGGCAAACTCGTGGGCGATCAGCGACGCCATCTGCCCAAGCACCGAAGCCCTCGAGCGTGCACCCTGTCCGCCCGCGTTGTTTGGATCGGGCACGTGGCTGTAGAAGATTTCGCCGCCGTCACTGGACGCGCACGTCCCACGGTCGAACAAGTCGCCGCTGAACACGAATCCTGCCGCTCCAAGCGCAAACTTGTTCACCTCGATGGTGAGAACGACGACCACCCGTGCATTCGTATCGAGATCGGTGGGTGCGCCTAGATAGAGCGTGTCCGTATCGAAGATATGGAGATCGAACGTGTCACTCGCCGCCTGCATCTCGGCCAATGTCAATGAATCGGTCGTGGGATTCGCGGTGTCCGACACGATGATCCCCTTGGACCCGACAACGCGAACGACCGTCGTGATCTCGGTAAACTCACAGGCGTTGCCGTCGAGATCCGGCACCCGGAACAACAGCGTGTCGCCAACCGCCGGTACCACCTGCGCCGCCTGCGCGCCCGGTGCGCGCGCCACCCGGAGCGAAGGGTTCCGCGCCGGATCCAGGTTTTCTCTCTCCCACGCCCGCAGGCGTGCTTCCGCCCGAAGCTGCGACGCCCGAGCGGTGAGCAGTTCGCGATCGAGTACGGGCATCGACCGCCCCGCGGCACGCGCGCTGGGCGGCAGGGTTGCCGGCGGCGATGTGGTTGGGGGCGCCACGGATGTGACGCTGAACGGCAGCACGGCGGTGGGAGTCTCGGCAGCGGCGCTGAGTCCCAGAACATACTCGTCGCCTCCCGCCGCCGACTCGTCAAACTGTAGGCAGAATTCGTCTGGATCCTGGATCATCAGCTGCTGGCCGACCGGCACCGACAAAAACGCCGTCGGATTCAATTCGTGGGAGATGTCCTCGCTCACCCCACTCACCGTCACCACCACATCGACCATGCGCGCTGGCTGGCAGTCATACGTCGGTACATCGATCTCGATCGTGTTCAACAGGACCGATGTCACGTTCGCCGAAACACCGTCTACCGTGACCGTCGTGTTTCCGGGTACCGGACTGAATCCGTTCCCGGAGATGGTGGCGGTGCCCCCCTCGATCATGGGATCCGGGCTGACACCCGTGACCGCCAAGTTCGTGCCGGTGGCGGTGAACATGACAGGATCACCCGAAAGTCCCGCGGCGCTTGCTTCCGCCGAATTCGGACCCTCG
>JBFIZG010000234.1:0-5881 GCA_041604955.1 Gemmatimonadales bacterium
GAAGTCCAGTTCTGCCGATCAATCCGAGCCACGCGTGCGCATAGGTAACCGACAGTCGATCACACAGTGTAATGCTGCTTTCGCTCCACGGTTTCTCGCTGCCGAGCCAGATGCCGCCCACCGTCTGGCCGTCCGGTGAACGCAGGTGACACCAAAGTACGAAAGGTAGGGAGTATTCAGACCAGCTTGCCCGGTGAGACGCCGGGACGTCGCTCGCTTGTAGCTGCAACGATGATGCTGTCGGCGTATCCGTCACCGTCGAATTCACCACCCTCTCAATCCATGTGACGAACGGTGCGTCGCGAGCGATAACCGCCACACTCGATGCCGTTTCCAGTCGATAACCGCGAGCCCGTCGCGAGAACAAGAACGCCTGTCGATAGGGGATCAGCCGACGGGTCTCGTTAGCAATCAAGAATTGAAGCGCAGACAAGCTCTCGGCACTACGGGCGTCGGCCTCGAGCTGCAACAAGGTGGTTAAGGCATTGGTGTCCGGGCTGGATGCGGCATCCATATCGCTCATTGTGGATTTTGAGAGAACCGGGCGACACCACTCATCCCGGCTACGACGTTTACCGGGTGATTGGCGAATCTTCCGATCACTCGAACGGTTTGACTGACCGGGTCAACGCTTGCCCCGAGGTCGCTGACCGACGCGGGATAGGCATTTCCGGTTTCATCCACGGTAAACTCGAACTCTGTCTCCCGCTTCAGCCAGGAAAGCCAGCTCGACGGAACGATCAGTTCGATCTTCATCTCACGGTGATTCAAGACCGTGAGGAGTTCCTTGCCGGGCGATGCCGTTTCGTGCTCGTTGACGTGCGCTGACACGACCCTTCCATCAAATGGGGCTCGGATCTCACAGCGACTCACCTTAACCGCGGCAATCCGCACGTTGGCCGCGGCGACGGCACTCGCGAGCGTGGCGAGCTCGACTTCCAACCCTCCGATTGCGTTCCGCTTTAGTAGGTTGTTGTAGTTCTCTTCGGTCTTGCGTTTGGCCGCCCTCTCCGCTTCGGCGCCTGCAAGCTCTGCCTTCTGCAAAGCGCAATCAAACCTTACCAGCACGTCGTCCGCGGAAAAACGCTGACCCTCCCGAAAGGGCATAGAGACTATGCGTCCGAGCATTTCACTTGAAATCGTGGCTTTTGCCGTGGGCTCAACCACGCCCCGAATCTGGCTCAACACGTCGTCATCACCGGTGTTGTCGGATAACGTTTGCGCCGTAGAGGGGGTGGCGAAGAAAAGCCAGTACAGGAGTGGCGCGAGTACAGTCAGTCTGAGCGACCCTGCTGCCATGGCGGGATCTCGGGTTACAGAATTCCCCAGTGCGCCTCGAGCACTCTCGCCAGCTCATTTACGCTGATGTCCTCCGCCACCGGTGGTGCGGGGTCGATGCCGATGGCGGAGAAGAGGCTCGCGAAGGCGTTCTGCAAGTCAGAATAGGCGATATCAAACTGAACTTCAGCAAGCAATGCATTCATTCGCTCTCGAATCAACATCTGCTCGCTTTCTTGTCGCTCTTCGAAGGCAATCTGAACCTGCTCGGTCAGTGCCCGCTGAGTGTGCTGATAATCGGCGGCAATTTGATACTGCGTCTGGGCATCGGCGTAGCGCGCTACGCTGACATGAACCTGGGTCATGATCGCCATGCTCAATGCCAAACGGCGGGTCAGCAAGACGTCGTCCTGGGCCTTGACCGCGTCGACACGCGGCCTGTACTTAAACGCATCAAGTAGGTTCCATGCGATCTGGGCTCCGTATCCGAACCAGTTATTGCTGAACAAGAAACTGTTGCTGCTGTTGTTGTAACCAAGGTTCAAATTGAGGTTCGGCATTAGATCGAATATTGCCGCACGTGTTTCTTGCGCGTTGATGCGAAGCTGGTAGTCAACCTCCCGGAGTTCGGGACGATTGATCAGGGCAAATTCTTCCATCGCGGCTGGCGTCATTCTCAGCGCCTGAACCCTCACATCACGATCGGGAATGACCAGCTCGTAGGGCTCATTCGGTCGTAAGTTCATCAGGGCGGCCAGCTGAATCTTTGCAACCGACAGTTCGCGCTCGAGCTCCTGCAGGTCACGCTTGATTGCGATGAGGTTTCGTTGATAAGACAATGCCTCAATGGGAGCCGCCAGCTGTTGGGATTGAATCTCCCTGGACGCCTTCAGGGCATCTTCAACCTCACCACGTAGTGCGGTTAGCTGTCGCCAAAGTCTCTCCGCACTCACGGCTCGCCAATAGGCAGTGCGCACGTCTTGAGCAATTCGGTTGGCCACCCGCCGCCGGTTCTCCTCGCTGATCAGAATCTCATCCGCAGCCTGCTTGGCACGGACGTGCGACAATCCAAAATCCAAGATATTCCAGGAAAGGGCTAACTCTGCGGTGAAGATGTCGCGCTCGGCAGAGGTCGATGGTTCGAGGGATTGACGTCCAGTCAGCAGCGACTGAGAAATGCCCCCGCTGAACTCGTCACGGCCATCGTAGGTGTAGCTCGCCGCGAGCTGCGGCAAGAATTCGAACCGCGCGGAATCCAGGCGCTTCTGTGCGAGCTGTTTCTCCATGAGCTCCAGCTTCGCGTCCAGGTTGTATTTGAGGGCGCGTGCCATCGCCTCGTAGAGGGAAATGGGTCCGTCGACGGATTCCTGGAAGGCATCGAGTGCCCGCTCGTCCACGGCTGCCCGGGTCCGAAGAGCGTCCTCGGTCAGGGCCTCGGGCACGATCGTGCACGCGGTGCCCAGGAGTAATGCCATTGCCGAAATGGCCGCACCACGAATGAGTTGAGTCACCCCGCTCTCCCTGTTCACGCCAACCCGACTGCAACGGGTAGGTCGAAACCGCACAAGTTTTTTTGTTTTCCCGGAGTCTCGTGCCCCCGATTGAATACCATCCAGGGAGGCAGCGCCGGAAGTTTGTCCCGATGACTTGGCGATGAGCCGGCAGAATACCAGAACGGTTGAGACGCGCAATGCTCCGGAATCGAGAGCTCCTACGGGCCGCTTACGTTGGTGTGAACCGATTCACACTTCTTGGTAAATTAAGTCGATCTGCGTATGGCACATGGATTACCGTGACGCACGGGGGGCGTATTCGCGACGGGCGCACGTGCGCGGGGGCCGATGTAAAGCCCCCATCGACGCGCGTGCACTTGAACCGGTGGAATTGAGATGAGACGACCGTAGGGGAATGAAGAAGAATCAAATGAAACAGCGTCGCTCGCTACGAAAACATGGCTCCTCGAAGCTTTATTACCGCGGCTCGGTGGGCGCATTCGATACCAGTGCTTACCGTACCGCCGAGTCCCTACTAGCGCTCGAGCCAAGATTCCTGTTTGACGCTGCCGGGGTCGCTACCGGGGCGGAGATTGCGGTCGACACGGTGACGCAAGCGCAAGCGGATTCCTTTGGCTCCGAAATACAGTCAAATCACCTTGACGCCACCGCGTTGATGAGCGCGTTGGCGGACCACTCGCCCTCGACGACTCAGCGCGAGATCATCTTTGTCGATATCTCGGTAAAGGGATATGAGCGACTCCTCGAGGGCATCTCATCTGGTATTGAGGTCTCGCTTCTCGACTCAAAACGGGACGGCATCGAGCAGATCGCGGCAACACTGTCACACCGTTCTGGTATCGACGCGGTTCACATCGTGTCCCATGGTGATCAGGGATCTTTGTCGATCGGTACGGCGGTGCTGGACGCGGCCAGCATCGACGCGAGATACGGTGATGAGCTCCGCACGATTGGTTCCGCCCTCTCGGCCGATGCGGATGTGCTCGTCTATGGCTGCAATTTCGGTGCCGGGGAAGGAGCTGCAACAGCGGCGCTTTTGGCGCAACGTACCGGAGCGGATATCGCCGCATCCGACGATCCCACCGGTGCGGTCGAGCACGGGGGCGATTGGGATCTGGAGACGACGGTTGGCGCAATTGAAACCGCAAACGCGATAACTGAGCTGGGGCGAACCTCGTTTGCGGGTTTGCTCGCATCCGACGTCGTGTTTGATTGGGATGAGGCCGTCATTCCGAATGGAACCCAGAATGTGGCCTATGCAGTTGACACGGTTAATGTCGAGTTCAATTTCGCCACCAGCGGCTCGAGGTTCTCCACCCTAGATGAGTTTGACTTTTCGTCAAACATCACGGACCCCAACATCGGCGGAGACGGCTTGCGCCTGGTTGGCAAAGCCCACGGTGATACGTTCACCACTACGATTACCTTCGATCAAGCGGTGACCAACCCGAGATTTGCCTGGTTCGATATCGATGTAGACGATTCCGTCACGATCACGGCTAATGGCGGTACCTTGCTGCCGACATTGACGGCTGAAGATTCGATCAACGCCACGTTCGGTATCGCCGGAAATACTTTGACGGGCAACGGCACCAATGATTCCGGTGATGACGGCACGGTGAACGTATCGTTCACCGGCACGGTCACAAGCATAGAGATTACGGCAACCCGGCTATGCGGCATCCCGATATTCGGGCTCTCGGACATCGTGATGGACACGCCGGCTTTGCCGGCGATCTCGGGGACCAATCAGCTGGCGCTAGATTGGTCGGAGGTGGACTACGCCGCGGGTTCGTTCAATCAAAGTTTCACCGTCAGCAACCCACTCGGGAGCGACGTGGTGTTTGACGTCAATGTGACCGATCCCGACATCACGCTGGCGGCTTCGTATCCCAATGACACCACGAAGTTTGCCGGTGCACCGGGCGTGGGTAACGGCGGTGAGGCACTCGAGCTTCACGCGAACCCGGGCGTTGGAGAAACCGAGCCGATAACGGTCACGATGGACATCAACCAGGCAATCAGTGAGGTTCGTTTCTCGTTGCTTGACGTCGACAGCGGGGGGTGGGCGGACCAGCACACTGTCACCGGCTTCTTGAACGGCGTGGCGGTGGATCCCATTTTCCGCAGCGTCTCCGAAGGTTCCACATTCAGTTTTGCCGGGAATGTCATTTCGACGCATTCGTTTACCGATGACACTAACTCGGACGACGCTCGGAGCGTAGCGGAGGTGTACTTCGCCTCCCCGGTCGACCGAATCGTAGTCGCCTACAGTGATCGTTTCGTCGCTAAAGACCCGACCAATCGTTGGACGGGTATTTCCAACATCTTGTTCAGCGTTCCGGTGCAGGCACCGCCAGTAGCCACCGATGATCAGTACGGGACGTCCGAGAGCGCCCCGGTTTCCGGCAATGTGATTGCCGACGACACCGGTGCCGGCCCGGACGGCGATCCGGACGGGGATCCGATAACGGTCACGGAGGTCAACGGCGTCAGTGGGAGCGTCGGCACGCAGATAACCCTCGCGTCTGGTGGGCTCTTGACCGTCAACAGCGATGGTTCGTTCGACTATGACCCGAACGGCGCATTCGAGTCGCTGGCGTTCGGGAGTGCCGCTACCGAGACCTTCACCTACACGATCGACGACGCCAACGGTGGCACCGATACTGCCACTGTCAACATCACTATCGACGGGGAGAACGATAACCCGGTTGCGGTCGATGATGAGTACATCACAGCCGAGGACACGCCGTTCGTCGCGACCCTGGGGTTCAACGGCCTTCTGCAGAACGACTCTGACGTTGATGGTGACACACTGACGGTGAACACCACCCCGGTGACGGGGCCCGCCAGCGGCACGTTGGTGCTCCATGCCAACGGCACGTTCACCTATACGCCGAACGCCGACTTCAACGGTACGGACACGTTTGTCTATGAGGTAAGCGACGGCAACGGGGGGAGTGCGCAGGCCACTGCCGTCATCACGGTGACTCCGGTGAACGACGCTCCGGTTGCGGTCGACGACAGCTACACCACTGAAGAGGACACATCGTTCACCGCGACCCTGGGGGTCAATGACCTGCTGCAGA
>JBFIZG010000235.1:0-5877 GCA_041604955.1 Gemmatimonadales bacterium
CCCCATCGCGGTGGCGGCGTCGGCGACGGCCGCCGCGAGCCCACGCGGGTCCCGTGCGGACGTAAACGACCAGGTGGGAACCTGGATGCCGTACGCCTCGAGCACGCGTAGGGCATCCGGTTCGCTGAGCTTGGTCCCTCCAGCGTCCTGTGTGCTTCGAATGATTTGGTCGACGGCGTCGTCGTCCACGTCGAATACGACGGCCTCGCCGGCTCGCCTCCGTTTCTTCACGCGGTATCGCCACGCGGCGCCAAGCGCGCGGGCGGCGGATTCCGGAAAGATGTATGCCGGAACGTTTGCGTCGTGGAGCTCGGCGACGCCCGCAGGAAGACCCTGCCGTCCCATGAGGACGGCCAAGAGCGGTTTCTGGGGGTGACGGCCGTTTACCCGCACGATGGCCGCCGCAACGTCCTTCGTGTGGATCCCAAGGGGCGGGACGAAGGCGGCGATCGCCGCGTCGACATACGGATCCTCGAACACGCAGTTCAACGCGTACTCGTAGCTTTCGGCCGTTGCGCTGGCGATAAGATCCACCGGGTTTCGGACGCTTGCTTCGTCGGGCAAGCGCTCGCGGAGCTTGAGTTGCGTGTCCTGATGGAGTTCGGTGATGTCCAGACCGTTCGTTTCGCAGGCGTCGGCGATGATGATGCCGGGGCCGCCGGCGTTCGTCACAACGGCGACACGATTTCCCTCAGGTAAGGGCTGGTTGGCGAACACCATCGATACGTCAAACAGTTCCTCCACCGTGTGGACCCGGATGGCGCCTGCCTGCGCGAGCAGGGCATCCGTGGCGAGCTCGGAGCCTGCGAGCGCACCCGTATGCGATTGCGCGGCACGCGCCCCAGCGCCGGTTCGGCCGGATTTGACAACACAGATGGGTTTTTCCGTAGTAATGGTCTTGGCAAGCTCCACAAAGCGACCCGGGTTTCCGAAGCTCTCCAGATACATGAGTATGACCTGCGTATCGGGATCATCGCGCCAGTATTCGAGCAAGTCGTTGCCGCTCACGTCGGCCTTGTTTCCTGCAGAAACGAAGGTCGAGATCCCAATACCAAGACTCTCGGCATAATCCAGTACCGATAATCCCATGGCGCCGGACTGGCTCATGAAAGCCACGGGTCCCGGTTTCGGCATGGAGGGAGCGAACGTGGCGTTCATTGAGATGGCAGGTCGTGTATTGATCACGCCCATGCAGTTCGGGCCGATCATCCGTACCCCGTGGGCGCGAACCAGGTCTGTCAGCTCGCGCTCCCGCTCGACCCCGGCGCCACCCACCTCCTTGAATCCCGCCGAAATAACCACCAATCCCCTCACGCCCGCGTCGATGCATTCGCGCGCCACCGAAAGAACGAATTGCTTCGGAACGACGATGACGCCAAGGTCCGGTGGGGAGGGGATGTCTTTCACCGATGAATATGCGGGAACGGAGTGAATGGCCGTGGCCTTTGGATTGACCGGGTAGATGGGTCCGTGGAATCGCCGATCGAGCAGATTGTGAACGATCTGCCAGCCTACGGAGTTGGGCTGCCGCGAGGCGCCGATCACGGCGATCGATGAGGGTGAAAAGATTGGATCTAGCGAAGACATGACGAGAGCGAGAACTCGGGTCTGGACAATTCCGGTCTGATCTTATGACAATTCCGTGGCATGTACACCCTGCTGCGTATAGTCCAGAAACTAATCGGAGCGCTGAACTCCGACGGCACACCGGCCCAAGTCGGAGCGGGAATCGCCGTGGGCGCCATCTTTGGTCTGACCCCGATACTCAACCTCCACAACCTCTTGGCGCTCTCGTTGGTCCTGCTGTTCAGGGTGTCGCTGCCCGCGGTGACACTTGGTTGGCTCGTGACGATCCCGTTGGGGTTTGCACTCGATCCCGTGTTTGATGCGTTCGGACAGGCGGTGCTCGATCTGCCCGCCCTCGAGTCGCTGTGGCGTACCGTCACCAATACACCGATTCTAGCCCTCACGAATCTAAACAACAGCGTCGTGCTGGGCAGTCTGCTGGCGTGGATATTGGCAGTGGGGCCGCTCTACGTCGTGGCCCGACGTGGTGTGGGCCTCTACCGGCGGACCATCTATGCGCGGTTCCAGCGCACGAAGATGTACAAGGCGGTGCGAGCGTCCAAGGTGTACAACATGTACCGGTTGTTCCGTCCACAGTAATGGCCAGGCTCTTTCGCTGGACGGCCATCGTGCCGCTCACCCTTCTGCTCGTGCTCATCGCTACGGCTTGGCTGCTCTACGCTGACCGGCTCGTCGAGAAATCTGTCGAGGATTACGGCGCCGACCTCGTTGGCGCCCAGGTGGACGTTGCGACAGCCGACCTGAGACTCCGGGAGGGACGGGTCGAGCTGTCTGGGTTGGCGGTGACAAACCCCGACTCACCGATGCGGAACCTGTTTGAAGCGAGTGAAATCGTTGCAGACATCCGAATGCAGCCGCTGTTGACGCGGAAAGTGATTGTCCAGGAGGTCGCCGTGCGTGGACTGCGCTTTGGCACGGAGCGGTCGACGTCTGGGGCGCTCGATCCGCCGCGGCCGGAAAGCGGACGTCTCATGCGCGAGATCGAGACCTGGCGGAACCGGCTCGCCATCCCGCCGCTCGATCTGACGGCGTTGGACAAGGTGGTCAACATTGAGGGGATCGCCCTCGACAGTCTGGAGAGCGTGCGCCTGGTCCGCACCACCACTCAGCTCGCCGATTCGTTGAGAACCGATTGGGGAACCCGGCTGGCGGCGCTCAACCCCGCGCCGACCATCGACTCGGCGCGCTCGGTCCTCGAGCGCCTCCAGACGGCCAATCCGCTTCGGCTCGGAGTCGCAGGCACCGCGCAACTGGTGAACTCGGGCCGGCGCACGCTGAATTCGGTGACCCAACTGCGGACCGGACTCGCGCAGTTGGACAGCAGCGTTCAGTTCGGGATGCAAAGCGTCAACGAACGCATCAACCAGCTAGGCGCGGCCCGGCAGCGTGACTACCGCTACGCGCTGGGTCTCCTGAAGCTCCCGTCATTCGAGGCGCCGGACATCTCGCTCGCGATATTCGGCGAGGCAGCGGCGGCCCGTCTGACGTCGATTCTCTACTTCTTGCGCAGGGCGGAGGATGTCCTCCCACCCGGGCTCCAACCACGCCGGTTTCTCGGTCCCAAACGGGCGCGGCGACCGGGCACGACGGTGACGTTCCCTGAAGCCGGTGAATATCCCCGATTTCTCCTCGAGCAGGCCGACTTCGACTTCAGCCTCGAGGGGCGAGGGGCGAGCGCCGGCACGTACGCCGCGCGTCTGGTCGGGGTCACCACGGCGCCAGCGGTGTACGGGCGGCCGACGGTTGTCTCGGTCACGAAGGCCGGTGGAACGGGGTCTGCGCTGGACGTGGGTATCGAGGCCGTGCTCGATCACACCGGCCAAGTGATACGCGATTCGGTTCGGGCGCGGATCGATGGCGTTGGACTCCCGGTTCTGCGACTGCCTAGGCTCGGCGCGCAGCTCGCGCTCGGGGTCGGCGCCAACGAATTGACGCTCCGGCGCGTCGGGAGCGAACTGTCAGGACGCTTGGCATGGAGATCGGACAGCGTCACGTGGAGCCGCTTGACGGAGGGTGATGGGGGGCAGGCCTCGGGGCTCGAAGGGCGGATCCGCGATCTTCTGTGGCGAACCATTTCATCGATACGGACGGCTGACGTCGAGATCGAACTCACTGGGTCCGTGACGCGCCCAGTCCTCGGCATCAGATCCAATATCGGGCGCGAGGTCACGCGGAGCATTCGGGCGGAGTTGGGCCGCGAGATTCAGCGCGTCGAGCGGGATGTTCGAGCCGAAGTCGATCGGAGGGTTGCCGAGCTTGTGACCGAAGTGCGTCAGCGGGTGGAGGCGCTCGAAACCGAGGTGGCTCAGCGCGTAGGCATCGACCGCGAGCAAGCAGCGACCCTGAGAGCCGAACTCGAGCAGGCCCTCAGACGCCTCGGTGGAGGGGTGATTCCCTAGGGGTGATAGGTGTGAGTGGTACTCACCTTTATGCCAGCTGTTTTTCGGGCTCCCGTTCCCGCTCGCGCTTACGCATCGGAACGAATTTGCGCTCACCGCTCCCCAGATAGATCTGCCTCGGCCGGGCGATCCGCTGTTCGGAGTCTTCCAGCATCTCCTGCCACTGTGCGAGCCAGCCGGGCGTCCGCCCGATAGCGAACAACACGGGGAACATGTCGACGGGGAACCCCATCGCCTCATAGATGATCCCGGAGTAGAAGTCCACGTTTGGATAGAGCTTGTGCGAGACGAAGTACTCGTCCTCCAACGCAATCCGTTCCAGCTCGAGCGCAATGTCGATGAGCGGGTTCTTGCCCGTGACTTCGAACACCTCGTCAGCCACCCGTTTGATGATGCTGGCGCGCGGGTCGTAGTTCTTGTATACCCGGTGCCCGAACCCCATGAGCCGAACTTCTTTGTTCAGCACCCGTTTGATGTAGGCGGGGATGTTGTTGACGCTCCCGATCTCCCGCAGCATGCGGAGCACCGCTTCGTTGGCACCGCCGTGCAGCGGCCCGTACAGGGCGGCAGCGGCGGCCGCCATGGCACTGAATGGATCGCTCTCGCTCGAGCCGACACTTCGCATGGCGTTCGCCGAACAATTTTGCTCGTGGTCGGCGTGGAGTACGAACAACACGTCCAACGCTTTCTCCAGAACGGCATTGGGCGTGTACGTCGTCTCGGTCGTCTTGAACATCATGCTCAGGAAATTGCCCGTGTAGGACAGGTCGTTGTCCGGATACACGTAGGGCAGACCGGTGATGTGCCGATACGCGAAGGCGGAGATGGTGGGCGCCTTGGCGATCAGACGCCGGATCTGATGACCACGACGGTCGCTGTCATGGATCTGTTTCGCGTCCCGATAGAACGTGGACAGCGCCGCCACCGTACTGACGAACATCCCCATGGGGTGCGCGTCGTAGCGAAACCCGTCCATGAATTTTTTCACGTTCTCGTGCAGGAACGTGTGATGTGTGATTTCGTACGTCCATTCGGACATTTCGGTGGAGTTGGGAAGCTCGCCGTGCAGCAGCAGGTACGCCGTCTCGAGGAAGTTGCTTTCTTCCGCGAGCTGCTCGATCGGGTATCCTCGGTACCGCAGGATTCCCTTGTCTCCATCGATATACGTCACGCGGCTCCTGCACGAAGCCGTATTGGCGAATCCCGGATCGTATGTCATGAGGCCGAAGTCTTCGTCGTCGACCTTGATCTGTCGCAGAGCCATCGCTCGGATCGTGCCGTCTTCGATGGGAAGCTCGTAGGTCTGGCCGGTCCGATTGTCTGTGATGTTCAGGCTGTCCTTTGGCACTGTATCCTCAGGTGTGCGTTCTTGGAGGGCTTGCCCATCAAAGATACTCAGGATGCGGTTCGGTTGTTAGGCGGTTTCGAGATGCGTCTCCGGGAGCCGGGATCCGGACCAGATGATGACAAATCCACGTCCGAGACGGCCATCGAACGCGAAGGGAAGGGGTCCAGCGTTTCAGGTGATCGGCCAGACTCGCTCCCCGACTGCCCTGCTCCTCGTTTTCCGCGTCCGGCTTCAATCCATCTCGGTTTGCAAGTACTTGGCAGGGATCTCGAAACCCGCGCCGACGCCCCGCCAGAAGATGTTGAAAATCCACCACCGCTCTGAATCCCACATGAGTTGGATGCTGTTGATTCCGCGCTGAAACACCTCACCGTCCGCCGTTCGCCGCGATTCGTACGTGGAGAACGCATGGACGATGTTCTCGAACCGTTCTGTGACGCGTCCGATTTCCTGCTCGAAGAAGCCGCCGCGCTCGAGTTGCGGACCCGCCGCTTCGATGTACTCCTCGATACTCCACACGCGGGCCTGTGCTCTGGTACTGTC
>JBFIZG010000236.1:0-5832 GCA_041604955.1 Gemmatimonadales bacterium
AAGGACGCGTTACCGTTTCTCTATCAGGGCATCACGACGGTGGTGTTGGGTGTGGATGGCGGGGGCGACAACAACCTGCAGGAGATCTTCGACGGATACCGTGACAGCGGTATCGCCGTCAATGTGCTGCGGTACGTCGGGCACGGCGCCGCGCGAGGCGCGGTGATGGGCGTGGCTGACCGCGCACCGACCGCCGAGGAGATGGACGCCATGCGCGCGTACATCCGTCAGGGTATGGAGGAAGGCGCGGTTGGCATGTCATCGGGCCTGTTCTACATACCCGGGTTCTTCGCGACGACGGATGAAGTGGTGGAGTTGAATCGTGTCGCGGCCGAGTACGGTGGGATCTACGATACGCACGACCGAGATCTTGGCGCCGCATACAAGGGAATCGGTTACATCAATTCGGTAAAGGAAGGAATCGAGATCGGAGCCCGCGCGGGGACTCCTGTCATATTCAGCCACTTCAACCCGCAAGGACGCCACAACTACGGCCGGGCGCCCGAGGGAGCCGCGCTCATCGAGGGAGCGCGCGCGCGGGGTGTCGACGTGATGGCAGCACAGCACGTGTACACCGCGACTCAGTCGAGTCTCAGGGCGTACACCATTCCGCGGTGGGCCACCGTGGGCGGGCGGGATTCGATGCTCGACCGATTCGAGGACCCCGCAATCGCGCGTCGGCTCGACGTGGAGACGATGGAGATGCTGGACCTCCGGGGCGGCCCCGAAAAGATCCTGATCGTCGATCAGCGCCCCGCTTTGAACGGTCGCACGCTCGCGCAAGTAGCGGCAGCATTCGGGCTCCCGGTGCCCGAGACGGCGCGCTTGATCATCACAGAAGCGAACGCCTCCGTGATGAATCTGGAGCTCTACGACATCGAGAACACGCGGTATCTCGCGCAAAAAGAATGGATGATGACCTGTACGGACGGGCGCACGCCACCTGCATTCGGACAGGGGATCGTGCATCCGAGGCCGTACGGCGCGTTCACCCGAAAGCTCAGGCTGTTCACGCTCGAGGACTCGGTGATCAGCCTGCCATTTGCGGTGCGGGGGATGACGTCGTTGGCGGCGAGCTTCCTGCGAATACCCGATCGTGGTCTACTCGTCGAAGGCGCGTACGCTGACATCGCCGTGTTTGACGTGGCGCGCATCCAGGACATGGCGACGTTTGAAAACCCACATCAGTATGCAGAGGGCACCGTGCACGTGCTCGTGAACGGGCAATTCGCTTTTCGAGACGGCCAACCCACGGAGGTACTTGCAGGCCGACCGATTCTACGGGGTGGGCGGTAGCGGACGAATCTTGATGTTGCGATACCAAACTGGGTCGTCGTGGTCCTGCAGCCCGATGTGCCCGCGCTTGGCCAATCCATACGCCGGCCACTCGCTGAATTTGCTCTCCGCAACCAACGCGGTCCAATCCGGCGACCCGAACTCATACTCAACGATCTTGGTGCCGTTCATCCAATGTTCGACATGGTTGCCATCGATGAGGATGCGAACGGCATTCCACTCCCCCACAGGCTTCGTCGCGTCCGCCGACGGTGTGTGGATGTCGTAGTTTGCGCCCGCGGTGTGGTTGGGGTACTGACCGTCGGGATGTCCCTCGTTATCGAGCACTTGCATCTCTGGGGCAACTTCCCAAATACGATCGGCCTCCTCGCTGACGCGATAGAAGATCCCACTGTTCCCATTTGGTGAAATCTTCCACTCGAGCGACAGCTCGTAGTTCTCGAACCGATCGTCCGTGATGATGTCGCCACGCTCGCCGTCGGGGGAAAAAAAGATCGCGCCATCGACCACTTTCCAGGAATCCGGCGCACGATCGGACTTGAACCCACGCCATCCCGTGAGCGTCTTGCCATCGAACAACAGCGCCCACCCGTCCGCCCGTTCTTGTTCGCTCAATGCGTTGAGCGGTTCGTCCTGCCGGTCCGTGGTCGTGGCGCCGTTCTGGTCGCGGTCGGCGTAGCCACATCCGCCGACGGCGATGCCTACCACGATCAAGGCGGGTGGAACGCACGTGATCATTCCGAAGATTCCTCCTGAACAAACGCGGCGTCAAATGCCGTCGCCGATTGTGCAAAATCGAGATCCTTGAGAAACATACATGCCTCTTCAGCACCGTGCTCGCGGTCCATGCCGCTATCTTCCCACTCCACGGAGAGCGGCCCATCGTACCCGATGCGATTGAGCGCCCGGATGATCTCCTCGAAGTCGATACTGCCCCGTCCCAGCGATCGAAACTCCCAGAAGCGGCGCCGATCGCCAAACTCGAGATGACCACCGAACACTCCGGAGAGCCGCGCCTCCCGCGACCACCAGACGTCTTTCATGTGCGCGTGGTGGATCCGGCCTGCAAAGCGCTCGAGAAACGCGACATAGTCGACCCCCTGATAGGCCAGGTGGCTCGGGTCGTAGTTGAATCCGAACGCCGAGTGCTCGCCGACGGCGTCGAGCGCTCGCTCCGCGGTGACGACGTCGAACGCGATTTCGGTCGGGTGAACCTCCAACGCAAACCGTACGCCGACTTCGGCAAAGACGTCGAGAATGGGTCGCCAGGCTGTCGCAAAATCCTCGAAGCCGCGATCGATGGTCCTGGGATCCGTTGGAGGAAACGGATACAACAGGTGCCACACACCGCTCCCGGTGAATCCGTTGACGACCGTAACGCCGAACGCGGCGGCGGCACGAGCCGTCGCTTTCATTTCCTCCACCGCACGTTCCCGAACGCCGCCGGGCTCGCCATCGCCCCATACACGGGCCGGCAAGATCGCGCGATGGCGTTCGTCAATGAGATCGCACACCGCCTGACCGACGAGGTGGTTGCTGATCGCCCACACCTTGAGGCCGTATTTCGAGAGCATGTCTCGGATGTCTCGACAGTAGGTTCGATCGTTTAACGCCCGTTGCACGTCGAAATGGTCGCCCCAACAGGCCAGTTCGAGGCCGTCATACCCCCAGCCACGCGCTTTCTGTGCGAGCCTCTCGAGTTCCAGATCGGCCCATTGGCCCGTGAACAGTGTGACTGGTCGTGACATTGTTTGGTCTCTCCGATAAAGGCTCGGGCCGCGTCAGTCCGGGGGCGTGTAGCCGGCATCGACCCACGTCCGCTTCCGGCCGCTGTCGATCGCCACCTGCACGAAGTGGACGCCAATGGCCCCGTCCTGAACGGTCGGAAAGTCCGTGTCGAATTCGCCCGGCGCAGTGCCCCCCAATCGTGCTGCCATGGTCCGTCCAGCGTTCACATAGATATTCGCGAACGCTTCGATGAATGCCTCCGGATGACCGGGGGGTAACCGTGCGTTGTGTTGCGCAATGGGCGTCAAATAGTAGTTGCCGCGGGCGTACACTTCTTTTGGCCGGTCCGGATAGCGCACGTAGAGGTAGTTGGGATCCTCTTGCCCCCATTCCAGCGATGCATCCGTGCCGTAGACGCGGATTCGCAAGTTGTTCTCTTCCCCAACCGAGACCTGAGACGCGTACAAGATCCCGCGTGCGCCCCCGCGGTAGTGCATCAACACGTTGGCATCATCGTCGAGCGTCCGACCGGGAACGAGGGTCGAGACGTCCGCGCAGAGCGCCTCGACCTCGAGACCGGTGACGTATCGTGCCAGGTGTTCCGCGTGCGAGCCGATGTCGCTCAGCGCAGAGGATATTCCGGCGCGGGTCGGGTCGGCACGCCATTCGGCCTGCTTGTGTCCTTCCGCCTCGATGAGCTTGGCGAGCCAACCCTGTGGATATTCCACCACCACCTTCCGAATCGTCCCGAGCCGCCCGGTACGCACCATTTCGCGTGCTTCCTTGACCATCGGGTACCCGGTGTAGTTGTGCGTCACGGCGAAGACGGCGTGCTGCTCCTTCACCAGGTGACACAATCGCTCGGCATCCTCGAGCGTAATGGTCAGAGGCTTGTCACAAATGACGTGCATGCGGTGTTCGAGAAACAGCTTGGCTACCGGAAAGTGCAGGTGATTTGGCGTGACGATCGAGACGAAGTCTATGCGGTCGCCCTCGGGACGCGCCGATTCCGCTTCCGCCATTTCCTGATACGAGCCATACGCGCGGCCGGGATCGAGATTGAGGGTCCGGCCAACGCTGCGGGTCTTCTCCGGATCGGAGGAAAACGCGCCGGCAACGAGCTCGATCTCCCCGTCGAGCGCGGCAGCCTTGCGATGGACTTCGCCGATGAAGGCGCCCGGGCCGCCGCCCACCATCCCGTAGCGGAGCCGCCGGCCCAGCGCGCTCCGGCCGTTCGAGCGATCGTTCATTCGTGACCCTCGGCTGCTTCACGGATTCGCTCGACCAGGCGTCTTTGGTCGTCAAACATGTCGTCAGGGTCCTCGGAAAAAATGGGGCCATATCTTAGCTCCCAAGACGCGGACCGGCTACCAGGGCCCTAAAACCGCCCCCGAGCCCGAGCCCGCGGACGGCGCGGGCCCGGGCCGGGCCCGGGATTTCGGCTGACCCTTCACGCACCCCCAGCCGCGTCTCTGCCTCCACGCGCGCATCATGTGACCGGCGTCACCCCGTGACCACACTCACAGACGGCGTGGTCGTTTTTCTCTAGGTTCTCGGTCCGTTGTTCGCGATAGGGCGCGCTTCCACTCGTTGGCGCCCGCCGCATTCGAGTAGTGGTTCCCGGAGGCGCGATGAGCGATTCCCCCAACATCGAACAAGATCCCGCCGGCGAACTCGCGGCCGCTCGCCGACGGATTGTGGATCTGGAAGAGCAGCTCACGTCGCGATCGTCGGATCTAACGCTCTGGCAGCTGGAGACCGCGGTCCGGACCATGCAAATCGGTGTGACGGTGACGGACACCAGCGGGAAAATCGTCTACGTGAACGCCGCTGACGCCGAGATGCACGGATACACACCGGAAGAACTCATCGGGCAACACGCCCGCATTTTTGCGCCCGCGGGATCCGGCAAGCCGATCAGCAACAGCGAGCTACGCTCGATGGAGAGCTGGCAACGCGAGTCCTTCAACGTCCGAAAGGACGGCACGACGTTTCCCGTTCATCTCACATCCGACGTGGTGCGAGACGTTCACGGCGAGCCACTTGGCGTCGTCACCAGTTGTCAGGACATTACGGACCGGCGAGAATCGGAGGCGGCCCTTCGGAGAAGCGAAGAGCGGTACGCGCTGGCGGCCGCGGGGTCGAACGACGGCCTGTGGGACTGGGACCTGCTGAACGATGAGTTGTTCCTGTCCCCTCGCTGGAAGTCGATGTTGGGGTACGCCGAGCACGAGATTGGCTCCACGCCGTCCGATTGGCTGGACCGTATCGTGCCCGGCGACCGAGCGCGGGTCAACGCCGCCATCGACACGCATTTACAGGACGGGACGTCGCATCTGCAATCCGAGTATCGGATGACGCACAAGGACGGGAGCCCGCGATGGATGCTCTGCCGGGGACTCGCCGTCCGAGACGAAAACGGCCGCCCCTATCGCATGGCCGGGTCCCAAACCGATATCACCGAGCGGCGCATCGCCGAGCAACAGCTCGTGTATGACGCGTTTCACGATTCTCTCACCGGCCTCCCCAACCGCGAGCTGTTCAAGAATCTCGTCGAGCATTCATTAGAGCGCCGGAAAGGCGGTCGAGCGGATTACTCGTTCGCCATTCTGATGCTCGACCTCGACCGGTTTCAGGTCGTCAACGATAGCCTGGGACATGCAGTCGGGGACGAGCTCATCGTCGCGATCACACGTCGGCTCAAGATGTGCACGCGTCCGGGAGATACGCTCGCGCGCCTCGGCGGAGACGAGTTCGGGATCCTGCTGCAAGACGTCAGCAACATCACGGACGCGACGGCGTTCGCCA
>JBFIZG010000237.1:0-5817 GCA_041604955.1 Gemmatimonadales bacterium
CCATCTTGGAGAGGGATGAACACGTTTTCGATCTCCGCGATCCGCTCGAGGAGATCCTGACGCACCGTACGGGGATCGGTCACGTCTTTACCCTGGCACTCACGTCGCGGACGCCGCGCGGCGCCGCACGCGCCGTCCCACGAGTTTTTGCGCGGACCAGAATGCCAATGCCAGCTCCTCGCGGACAGCCGTGCCTGCCTCGAGATCCCAGCAGTTGACGATCGCAAGACGGAATCCACCTGGCGGCATCGCGTGCGCCCAGATGGGGCGGTCCGCATGGAAGGGGATCTGGAGGCTGGAGATGTGCGGTTGTACGCGGAGCCGGTCAATGAGATCCGACGACGGATGTTGATACTCAACACCATGCGCCCCAAACAACACGACGCTGAACCCGTCCCGCCGGTCGGTATCGGCAAACTCCCACACGCCCTCCGAGTAAAGACGAACGAGCGCGCCGAGCCAGCCTTGGCCGTACAGATCGGGCCACTGGTCGGCGAAACGGAGATGGACCTCGATGATCTTCCCGCCTAGAGTCTCGAGATTGACCATACCGGTATAGTCGCTGAGGTGCCGTCGAATCCATGCATCGCAATACTCTTCGATCGCTGGCCGCGGCGCGGCGCTAATCGTCCAGTAGTCAAACTTGCCCTCGCCAATGGCCGTTCCCATCCCATGCCGCCACCAGCGGGGTTCGCCTTGGACCACGGCGATGTCGGTACTCACGTGTTCACCGGAGAGCAGCTCCATCCAAAAATGCCCGGCTCGGAGGTACCGCTCGTATGCCTTTGGGCTTCGCAAGACCCGGCTTCCGACACCCATGCCGCGCATGTTGTATACGGGCTTGCTGAACACGGGGTACGCGGGGATGTCCATGCCATGCAGTCCGCACGCGATGCCCTGGCTCTCCGCCACCGAAAGCTTGTTGAAGACCCAACGGTACTTGGGAAACAACCGATAGGCGTCGCGCTCTTCCGTGGGGATCTCGACGTGGTCGGGACACGAGACACCATCGAAGTATTGGGTACGCCAGGGATCACGTTCGATGATGGGCATGGACTCGTTTACCGTTCTGTGGGAAGTCAGGAATCATGGGAAACTAGCCGTGAGCTGGGGTAGTGCATAGTCCGACCGGGCGACGACCGTCAGCTTTGACCGTTCGAGTGAGACCGCGTGGTTTGGTCGAACCTGGGGATCAGTACTCGTACTGCAGACGGAGACCGAACGTCAAGGCGTTGCCGAGCGCAGGATCCGTATTGGGTGCGACAATGTGTTGAACATCGGCTTGCACGGACAGGTTGGCGAGCAACGCGACGCTGTATGTGAATTCGATGGCCACCTCAGACCGGCGCACGAACCGCCCAGCCGCGCGTTCCGCCGCACGGAACGGCGCGCCATTGTGTGCCGCCGCCACCGCAATCCCGACCTGATCGTCGTCGCGGCCGCGGAAGGGTCCCTGATACACCAACCCAGCGCCGCTGTAGCGGGCGAATCTGTTGACAGACGGATCCGCCACGCCCGCTCGACCGAACAGCCACAGACCTTGGCTACCATCCTCCGCTTCGGAGGCGACGCGCAGTTCGGCAAGCGCGTAGAGACCCCAATTTCCAGATTGCACATCTGGGTCCCCGTCACCATCGGCATCGGCGAATTGGTGGAACTCGGCCGTGTATCTCCACGCCCCCAACGCCACCTTTGCAGCGTAGCTTGCCGCCTCATGGCGACTCACGAGCCGGCGGCGTCGTGCACGCACCGTCCCCGACCGTTTTGGCGTACCACCAAGCGTCACCCCGAACTCGGCGGCCACAAGCGCACCGTCATTCGCTGCGAATTCGATGTGCGTGTCTTCGGGATCGGCCGGGTCGCCCGGAACTCCGTCCAATACGGTGAGTTGCCCGTAAACCGCCGGTGACGGCGCGACGCGGAGCCGCGCGCCAAATGAGGTCACGGGGAAAATGGAGGGGCCCGTCTCGCGGCTGAGCGCAAACTCCGGCCCGATGCCGAAGGAACTGTTGAGAAACACCGAGGCCGACTGGATCACGTCGAACTCGGTGTTCAAGTCGTACAGACCGGCCAAGAGCGACACCCGGTCGTCCACCGCGCGCTGCTGCAACCAGAGTTCGAACAAGCGCCACGCATTGACCGCCTCAATGTTGTTGACGCCCTGCGCGTCACCGACGAAACCGCTGGGATCGCCGCCTTGATTGCCAAGACCATACACGAACAACGACGCTCCCTTCCACCCGACAAGACTCTCGAGGTGTACGGCGGCCGTCAGGTCAATGTTATGCAGGTAGGCGACGTCTCTTCGGCGACCGCCCACAGCGTTCACGAACAGGTCGCCTGTGTAGGCCCCTTCGAATGTCAACGTCGCGGCCGGGGCGTTTGAGGCGGACTCGTCTGTCTGCGCGCTCATCAGACCTGGAAACGCGAAGGCTACAATGCACCAAAGTCCCGCAGACAGGCGGGGACGGGGGCGTCGCGGGGGCCGGGCCGGGGGCGGAGAATGCATTCCCAAACATAATGGGTCCCCAAACCGGATCGAGGGCCGCGGCGTATCGTCTTCGAAGTGTCGCGCCCCCCAACGGACACCATCCTGTCGCAGTCATACCTATCGCCGCCAAATTCTGCGTGCCATCTTTGCCCGATGAACGACTCGACCCATACACCCAGGTGGTTCCCCAGCACCCTGTTTCTCGTCGTCATGGCCGCGGCGTGTACCCCAAACGAAGGCGCGGAGATGCCCGGGACGGCCTGGACGGTGGCAGACCACACGCCACAGGCGGCCGACGGTATCCGCGTGTTGATCATTCACGATATGGAAGGGCTCGCCGGCCAAAGTGACCCGACGTCGTTCGACTTCGGCACCGATCTCTACCCCACAGGCCAGGAGTGGCTCGCCGCAGACATCAATGCCGTCGTCGATGGTCTGTTCGCGGGAGGGGCCACCGACGTGTTGATTGCCGATGGACACGGGAGCGGGAACCCGGATCCCGATGTCCGCAGCGATCTATTGGACGCGCGTGCCACCCAAATCATTCGGGACGAGCCATTCGACACGTACTTCGATTTACCCGACCTCATCCAAGTGGATGCGGTCGCCGTGGTGGGGATGCATGCCAAGACCGGGAGCGGTGGATTCGCGTCGCACACGTTCACCCTTGGCATCGATTTCCTCATCAATGGGCAGTCGATTACGGAGACCGAGCTCGTCGCCCTGTCATGGGGTAGGGTGAACGTTCCCGTGATCTTCGCATCCGGCGATGACCGGTTGGCAAGAGACCTCGAGACGATGCCCTGGATTCAGTTCGTGACCGTCAAGACCGCGACCGCCGCGGACAGCGCCCGACCCCGCCCCGTCGCCGAAGCACGCCGCGCGCTGAGCGAGAGCGCCGCGCGGGCGATCGAAAATCTCGCGTCGGCCAAGGTGATGAGAGTCTCCACGCCGATTCATGCCGCCGTGCACGCGGTTCCGCCTGCGAGCCTCCGGTTCATGGAAGGCGTTCCCGGCGTTGACTACGAGGACAACACGATGGCGTTTGTGACGAACGATCTGCGTGACGCCTATGACGGGCTCGTGGAGATCGTGGGTCTCGCCAGAATCGGGTACGTCAACGTTCTGCAGGAATCCATCCGCAGCCGTCCAGACGGCGACGCCGTCTTTCAGTCCTATGGAGAGGCGTTGAGGCGGCGGTGGTTCGATCAGGAGTCGGGACGATATGCACGCCAAGAGCAGTCCGCAGATGTCGGCCAATCGCTTCGGCGCTTCCACGGGTATAGGTGACGGTCGACCGAGTTGCGTCGAACCTCCAGGGCCGCGAGGCAACACCGGTTAAGGCTCGATCAGCGCCTTCACGCGGTTCGCGATGTATTCCATTTGCTGCTCGCGCTCACTCGCCCACCTTGGCAGTCTGAGCATGTTCCCGGCCAATGCACCTCCACCTAGTAGGGCAAAAAAAAACGGAATGACGAATTCGGGCCCGACGTCGTCTTTGCCAAGGAGCAACACAAACATCATGATCGCAAACAGCAACAGCACACCACCGATCGCGTTGATCTCCATGGCGTTCCCCTTGAATGTCGTCAGGCGAAGCCGATGACCGGTTTCGGTCGGTTCGACAAAGGCGTGGAGGTTTCCGTTGGACCACTCGCGGAGCGTCCCATGTGACGTCACATGGCCCTTGGCGCCGAAGGTCGCTCGCAATTCTGCGACGAGGAGTTCCCATTCGTCATCGGTGAGCGTGCGCGGCAAGTCCACCACGCGGCCGACAGACGTGGGCATGCCGAGGGTCCGTCCACGGGGAAGAACCTCCTGATGCCCGTCGAGTGCCGCGGCCGCGCTGGCAACCCGCGCGGGCGACACGCCGACCTCTCGTCCAACATCCTGCAGCTCGGCGAGCGTGAGGCCGTCTGGCACGGTCGCAGGAGGCGATCCGACGTCATCTCCACGTGTCGCGAGGTCGAAGATCTTGCGAATCTCTTCGTCCCGATATCGGCGTTGATCCGTCATGCAATCAAATGTAGCCAATAGTGAGCGGTTTTTCTCGGGCGGTCGGCACGTCCGCCACGTGTCGGGTCCGTGCGCATGCCAAGGTGGCTTTCGACCTGGCGACCGATCGACGCGACCGAGTAGCTTGTGTGCGATGGCCACCGCAAAACCCACGCGTCCGAGGGTTGCCCGCTGAACCCGTCGACGCCCATGACAACCCTCCTCGTCTTGGCGCTCCACGCATTCACGGCATCGAGCGTCGGCGCCGTGACCCAGCAGACGCCGGTTTCCACCGTTGCTGACTGGAAAGACGGCGCGGTCTGCTACGAGATTTTCGTTCGTTCGTTTTACGACAGCGACGGCGACGGAGTGGGCGATCTTACCGGCCTGATCCAGAAGCTCGACTACATAAATGACGGCGACCCGGAGACCACGCGCGATCTTGGCGCGCGCTGTGTCTGGCTCATGCCCATCAACCCAGCGACCAGCTACCACGGGTACGACGTTACCGACTACTATCGCGTCGATTCACGTTACGGGAGCAACGCCGACTTTCGGCGCTTGGTCGCGCAGGCCCATCGTCGCGGGATTCGTGTCTTGATCGATATGGTGCTCAACCACACCTCGAACGAGCATCCGTTCTTCAAGCACGCCCTGCTCCATCCGCATTCACCATACCGGGATTGGTACCGGTGGTCCGACCGTCTTGGGCCGCCCAACGAATGGGGGGCGAACAACTGGCGCCGCGCGCCCAACCGCGACGAGTACTACTACGGGTTCTTCTGGCACACCATGCCGGATCTGAACTGGGAAACCGCCGCGGTGCGCCAGGAAATGATGCGCGTCGCAACGTTTTGGCTTCAGGAGATGGGCGCCGATGGTCTGCGTTTGGACGCGGTGCGTCACCTCATGGAGGATGACGACGGCCGCTCGACCAATGTGCCGCGTACGCACGACATGCTGCGCGAATACGGCGCGCATATCCGGACAGTGGACCCCGAGGCCTTCACCATTGGGGAGGTGTTCGACAGCACCGGCGCCTTGCTGGCCTACTATCCGGATCAGCTGGATGCGTACTTCGCGTTCGACGTGTCAGAAGCCATCCTCCACGCGGTGCGCGCGGGTTCGTCGACCCGATTGATCGAGGCGGTCCTGCGGCTCCAGCGAACGGTTTCGAATGATCGCTGGTCTCCGTTTCTGCGCAATCACGATCAAACGCGCACGGTGACGTGGCTGGAGGGAGACTTCAAGCGCGCGGAGCTCGCCGCGACGCTGTTGATGACGCTTCCTGGCGTGCCGTTCGTGTACTACGGTGAGGAAATCGGCATGAC
>JBFIZG010000238.1:0-5817 GCA_041604955.1 Gemmatimonadales bacterium
ATGGTCATACCGGTGTACGAGCGGGAACAGGCGGGCGTGTACTACAACACGGCCGCCGTCATTGATGCCGATGGAACCTACCTCGGGAAATATCGCAAGAACCACATCCCCCACACGTCGGGATTTTGGGAAAAGTATTTTTTCAAGCCGGGGAACTTGGGCTATCCGGTCTTCGCCACCGAATACGCCAAGGTGGGGGTGTATATCTGCTACGACCGTCATTTTCCCGAGGGAGCGCGACTCCTTGGGCTGAATGGAGCGGAGGTGGTGTTCAATCCATCCGCGACGGTCAAGGGACTGTCGCAGTATCTCTGGAAACTCGAGCAGCCGGCGCACGCGGTGGCGAATGGATACTTTCTTGGATGTATCAACCGCGTCGGCACCGAGGCGCCGTGGAACATCGGCGAGTTCTACGGCACCAGCTATTTCGTCGATCCCCGTGGAAATTTCTTGGCCGAAGCGTCTGAGGACCGAGACGAACTCGTGGTCGCAGACCTCGATTTCGATATGATCGAAGAGGTGCGTCGGGTGTGGCAATTCTATCGCGACCGGCGTCCCGAGACCTATCACGACATGACCGCACTGCTACCCTGAGTCGGACCACCCGTCGAGGAGCGCCGACGTGGCACGAGAGGAGCGTCGCATGAGTGGAGTGCAAGTCGATACGACTGCTGAAGCGGTACGACAGAAGCATAAGGCGTACATGCTTCCCGCGGTCGCGAACTACTATCAAGAGCCAATCGTGCTCGATGCGGGACAAGGGCTTCATGTCACCGACGTCGATGGGCAAACGTACTTGGATTTCTTTGGCGGGATTCTCACCGTTTCCATCGGTCACTGCGATTCCCGGGTTACCGAACCACTCAAGGCGCAGATCGACCGGCTCGGCCACGTGTCGTCGCTCTATCCAACGGTACCCACGGTTGAACTTGCCGAACGGCTCGCCCGGCTGACTCCGGGAAAGCTCAAGAAGAGCATTTTTCAGGCGTCGGGATCGGATGCCGACGAAACGGCGGTCGTGCTCGCGCAAGTGTACACGGGTGCCCAGGAGATCATCGCGCTCCGTCATGGGTACTCCGGCCGGGGCTTACTTGCCCAATCGTTGACGGGTCATGCCCCGTGGCGTGCGATCCCATCGCAGGTCGCGGCCATCAAACATGCGATGGCGCCATACTGCTATCGCTGTCCGTTGGGGCTCACCTACCCGAGCTGTGAAATCAAGTGCGCGCAGGACATCGAAGACCTGATCCGAACGACCACGATTGGCACGGTTGCGGGGTTCATCGCGGAGCCGATTCAAGGTGTCGGGGGGTTCATCACGCCGCCACCCGAGTATTTCGAAATTGCCGTGGACATCGTGCGTCGTTACGGTGGGCTGTTCATATGCGACGAGGTCCAGACGGGGTTCGGCCGGACGGGAACGCATATGTTCGGCATCGAACACTGGGGTGTCGAACCCGACATCATGACGATGGCCAAGGGCGTCGCGAACGGCATGCCGCTCGCCGTGACGATCGCCACAGACGAGATTGCCGACGCGTTTCAGAAGCTCACCATCTCGACGTTTGGCGGCAATCCCATGTCCTGCGCCGCCGCGAACGCGACACTCGACGTGATGGAAGAAGAGCGCTTGCCGCAAAATGCCGAACGTGTAGGCAGCCGGTTACGCGAGGGATTGGAAGACCTCAAACGCCGGTTCCCGATTATCGGCGACGTGCGTGGCAAAGGACTTATGCAAGGCGTCGAACTGGTCGCAGATGAACCGGGCGGCGACCGGACACCGAACCCGAAGGCGACCCTGCGGTTGTTCGAAGAGACGAAGCGGCGCGGACTGTTGATCGGCAAGGGTGGGCTCCATGGCAACGTGTTGCGGATTGCGCCTCCGCTCACCGTCGATGCGTCTCATGTGGACGAGGCCGTGAGTATTCTGCGAGAATCGTTTGAGGCCATGGAGACGGGTTAGGATGCACGGTACGCCGGCCTACGTGCTGCCGCCGAATCGTCTCGAGACCCGTTTCGCCGACAAATATCCATCGTATTCGATCAGCCAGGCGTTGGCCGAGGCGAACCGGTGCCTGTACTGCTTCGACGCTCCCTGTATCTCGGCATGTCCGACACTGATCGATATTCCGACGTTCATCAAGCGGATCGCCAGCTGGGACACCCGTGGGGCGGCGACCACGATTCTCGAGGCAAACCTCCTCGGGGCGAGTTGCGCCCGTGTGTGTCCGGTCGAAGTCTTGTGCGAAGGCGCTTGCGTCTACAACACCTGGGGACGTACGCCCATCGCGATCGGTCGTCTGCAGCGCCACGCCACCGAGCATGGCGCGGAGCGCGTCAAGTTCGAGCGGCGGCTCGACACCGGCCGCACGGTCGGTTTGGTGGGGTGTGGGCCGGCTTCCCTCGCGTGCGCGGGCCGGCTCTCGCTCCTTGGGCACCGTACCGTGATCTACGAAGCCTCCGAGTGGCCGGGCGGTCTCAACACGACCGGCATCGCGCCGTACAAGATGCCGGCCAACGATGTTCTTGCGGAAATCGAGTTCATACGCGCCCTGGGTGTCGAGATAGAAACCGGCGTCGAGGTTTGCCGCGATGTTTCCCCCGCGGAATTGCTCGAGCGGCACGATGCGATCTTTCTCGGGCCGGGTCTGGGTGATGATTCGTCGTTGGGCGTACCCGGCGACGAGGGCCAGGGTGTCGTGGGCGCCGTGGATTGGATCAGGCGGATGAAGACCGATCCGAACTGCTCGGTCGACGACGTCGAGCAGGCTGTCGTGGTCGGGGGCGGAAACACCGCCATCGACGCGGTCCGCGAACTGCTCCAGCTTGGTGTGCCGGTCGTGCGGCTCGTGTATCGCCGGCGGGAGCAGGACATGAGAGCGTATCGCCACGAATGGGAGGCGGCAAAGCGTGAGGGCGGTACGTTGGTGGCGAACGCTGTGGTGAGCGAGGTCGTGCGTGACGCCGGTCGGGTGCGGGCCGTTCGGCTCGCGAAGGCCGTTGATGGCAGGCCGACTCCCCAGGATGCGGGCACCGTTTCGGCCGATCTGGTAGTCGTCGCAATCGGTCAGAGTCGGCTCCGCCAGCTCGTCGAGTCGTTTCCAAACGTCGCGTGTGACGACCGCGGACACATCGTGGCGGATCCGAATACCGGTGTGACGGGAAATCCCCGAGTCTTTGCCGGGGGTGATGCGCGAAACGGCGGGAAAGAAGTTGTCGATGCGGTCGCGGAAGGACAGCGTGCGGCCAGAGCGATCGATGCGCTGTTGATGGGATCCGAAGCGCGCGGAGGTACTGATGCCTGACCTGTCAATCGAGTTTGCCGGGATTCGGAGTCCCAATCCGTTTTGGCTGGCATCGGCCCCGCCGACCAACAGCGGCGAACAGGTCATGCGGGCATTTGATGCCGGATGGGGTGGTGCCGTCTGGAAGACGCTGGGCAATCCGATCGTCAACGTGTCGAGCAGGCTGGGGTCGGTGGACTACAACGGCAATCGGATGATGGGCCTGAACAATATCGAACTCATCACCGACCGGCCGCTCGACGTGAATCTGCGAGAGATCGCCGAAGTCAAGAAGCGGTTTCCCGATCATGCGTTGATCGTTTCGCTCATGGTGGAGACGCGCGACGAATGGTCCGAGCTCATCAAGCGTTCGGAAGATGCTGGGTGTGACGGGCTCGAGTTGAACTTCGGCTGTCCGCATGGGATGTGTGAGCGCGGGATGGGGTCTGCGGTGGGTCAGGAGCCCAAGGTTCTCGAGGAGCTGGTAGGGTGGGTCATGGACATTGCCACGGTACCCGTGATCGCGAAGCTCACCCCCAATATCACCGACGTGCGCGAGCCAGCACGGGCCGCCTGTGCCGCGAATGTCACCGCACTCTCGCTGATCAATACGATCCAAAGCGTGATGGGGGTGGATCTCGAGCGACTGGTTCCGCTTCCGCGGGTCGACAATCGATCGAGCCACGGCGGGTACTGTGGGCCGGCGGTCAAACCGATCGCACTCCGCATGCTCGCCGAATTGGCGCGTGACCCGAGCGTTACGGTGCCGATTTCCGGTATCGGAGGGATCTCATCGTGGCGAGACGCCGCGGAGTTCATCGCACTGGGCGCCGACAGCGTTCAGGTGTGCACGGCGGTGATGCATTACGGGTACCGGATCGTTGACGACATGATCGCCGGGCTGGATGGTTTCCTGGCCGATAAAGGCATGAACAGCGTTCGTCAACTCGTTGGAACGGCCGTCCCGGCATTCCGCGAGTGGGGCGAGCTCGATCTGAACTATCATGTCGTGGCGGAGATCGATGCCGAATTGTGTATCGAGTGTCAGCTCTGCCACGTCGCGTGTCATGACGGCGCTCATCAGTGCATTCATCTGCCCGGCACCGAGCCGATCGCGGGACACATCGCTCCGATGGCACGACTGGCCGCGGAAAAGGCGGCGTCGGCATCAGACAAGCCGTATCGCGTACCCTGGGTTGATGAAACGGAGTGCGTGGGCTGTAATCTCTGTGCGCTGATCTGTCCCGTCGATGGGTGTATCACGATGGTCGAAAAACGACGCGCACCCACCCCCGACACCTGGAACGACCGCGTTGCGCAGGGTCGTGACTATGTCCCTGGGGGTTTTGCCGACCTCGCGTCCTAGCCCAGTCGCCGCACCGTGAGAAACCGCACACGGGCGCTCGTGGCCGCCGGACTCTTGCTTGTCGCCATCGCGATCATTTCGCTGACCATCGGGCGAACCATCCTCTCGGACCGACAACCCGGCTTGAGCGGGTTCTCCGTAGTGCACTTCGCCGGGTATCTCTTTTTCCTTTTGATGCCGGTTGAGGCCCTGGTGCCCATCTACCTGGCCGAAGGGCATTCGGGAGCGCTACTCGTCGGCATCGCTCTCGTGACCGCGATCGCCGCCCAGACAATCGACTATGGGATCGGGCACGCGGTCAGCGGCGAAGTGATCGACAACCTCATCGGAACCAAGCGGTACGAGCGAGCCAAGGGTGCGATTCATCGTTACGGTCACTGGGCGGTGCTGCTCTTCAACCTCTTACCGCTTTCTTCTCCAAACCTGCTGCTCGTAGCCGGTGTCACCCAATACAGCTTTCGCAAGACGATGATGTTCAGCTTCATCGGCCTCAGCTGCAAATACGTGGCAATCGTCTACCTGACCGTCGGATTCGGAGGGTTTTGACGATCAGCGCGCTTTCAGTGCTCGGGCGGCTCGGGCGTAGTCCTTCGGCCGTACCCAGAGGATCATGCCGTAGCGGCCCGCTCCAGCAGTCACCGCATCGGCGGCGACGATGTTGATCCGTTTGTCTGCCAGCCTCTGAAGATGCCGCAAGGCGGCGCCGACCCGGTCGGACCCGACGACGAGAAACCCCTTCTTGGGCTTGCTGAGCCGCCAATCGTTTGCCCGTGCAACCCGGCGAAGTCCGACCATATCGTCGGTGACAAAGTCGAGCTGTGACGTCCCGCCTCCGGCAGGGAACCCGGAGAACGCCAGCAGGTTGACACCCGCGTCTTTCAGCTGCTGTAACATCTCGACGCTCCGGCCCGCGCGGTTCGGTACTTTGACGTAGCTGTAGGTGACTCTCTTCACTCGGTCGGCCATGGGGAATCTCCTTGCTGGAGGTTGCCGAGAAACATTCCCAAAATACTGAAATACGCGATCGTCGGGCGGGCCGCAATCTCATGCGGTACGCGGGTGTCGATTCACTCCGCGTTTGCCCATGCCGTCAGACCCCGTTCTTCGTCGGTTCCCGGAATCGTGTTGTCGAGCACGAGCGCGCACAGCGCGCCCACGGCCATCCCC
>JBFIZG010000239.1:0-5794 GCA_041604955.1 Gemmatimonadales bacterium
GGCGAGACCGGACGCGCGGCGGCGAGGACGAGAAACAAGATGATGGCGGTGCGAAGAATCAGCAGCAGGAGGTTCCGCAACTTCAGACGACGCGAATGTTCCCGCTCCGTGTCCGTCAGATACCTGACGGCCGGAAAGATGACGACCGGGGGCAGTCGGCGGCCCATGAGGTGAAGCAAGGTGGGGATCGACACGGCGGCCAGACCGAGCAAGGCCAGGGGCTGCAGGAAGGAAATCACCCGAGTCTCGATCGCCGCGCCGTGGCGCTTCGCAAGACGTAACCGAACGGGGTCGTGGTGAGCACGTGATGATAAAAGATTCCGCTTCCGCGGCACGCTGCCCGCCACTCGTCGACCGTACGGCGCACGATCGTTTGATACGCGCTCCCCAGCTCCCGCGGGCGCGCAACGACGCTCACCCCCGTTTCCGGATCCTCGAAACGCGCTTCCGCCGGACCCTCCAGCGTCAGCTCACCCGGGTCCATGATGTGAAACACGACGACCTGATGTCCACGGTGACGCAGATACTGAAGGGTGCGGAGCGCCAGTGATCGTTCGAACAACAGGTCGGAGACGAAGACGACCAGACCCCGGCGGCGGAGTAAGTCGGTGACGCGGCGGAGCGCCGGCGCCGCCGCAGTGCCGCCACTCGCATGGACATCGCGCACTGCCGCAAGCAACGTCCACCAATGCTGGGAACGCGCGCGCGCACGAACGAGGGTGCGGACCGTTTCTTCAAAAGCAATGAGCCCGGTGGCATCACGCTGTCGCAACAGAATGAGCGACAACGCGGCCACAAGCCGTTTCGCATATTCGACTTTGAGCAACCGATTCTCAGCACCCGCCCAGTTCATCGACGCGCTCACATCCAACACGATCATCGACCGGAGGTTGGTTTCCTCCTCGAACTGCTTGACAAACAACCGGTCGGACCGGCCGAGCATCTTCCAATCCAGATAGCGTAACTCGTCACCCGGCTGATACGGACGATGCTCGGCGAACTCCACGGAGAAGCCTCGAAACGGAGATCGGTGGAGACCCGCGAGGAACCCCTCGACCACACCGCGTGCGGTCAGCTCGATACCGCCGAGTTGGGCGACGTCGTATGGATCCAGCAGGTCCATCCGCCCTGTGTTCATCGGTAAGGGCTCCTTGGCCGGCGCGGGTCGAATGGGGGTCCTGGCGATCGCATTACCGCAGAACGCCCGGGCGTGTCATCTGCATGGGACAACGACCCGGCGGTCCGGCCCGGGAAATCGACGTTTAATGTATTGATAATCAATGACTTAGGTTATTAGGTCCGGGTGGCACGGTGTGTGCAAAATATACATCGGTGGAAGTGAGGTGTTCCTTGGATCGACGGCGGTAGAGATGAGGACGATGCTGCACGCGAGTCTGTTCGGATTGGTGGCCGTCTTCGCGGGCGGAACGCCCGCGGCCGCCGCAACCGTCCAACCGCAGCAATTCGCCGAACCGTACATCGAATTGTGGACCTCCGGAGACGTGCTTCGGCGCGGCGACCGCGCGCACGTGTGGTTCCAGACCAATGTCGACGCGTACGTGACCGTGCTCCGCATCGATACGGATGGTCGTGTACGCGTGCTGTTTCCGCGCGAGCCGTGGCTCGACAATCTCGTGCCCGGTGGGTATCGCGTCGCAGTGTCGGCTGGGATGGACGGATTCGGGGAGCACGCGTTCATCGTCGACGACTATCCGGGTCAAGGGTACGTGTTCGCGATTGCGAGCTACGAGCCGTTTGAATATCGCCGCATCGTGCGAGGGGACGCGTGGGATTACCGGACGATCGGGCTCCGCGGCGAGGTGACCGGCGACCCCTACGTCGCCGTCATGGACATCATCGACGAGATTTCGCTCGACCCATATGCCGTATCGTATGACGTGTACCCCTACTACGTCGAGCGACGATACGAATACCCGCGGTTCCTGTGCTACGACTGCCACGAACACGTCCCATACACCCGGTGGGATCCGTATCGCTACTCGTGCGTTCGGTTTCGCATCGTCGTGCATGATGACCCGTACTACTATCCGACCCGCGTCTACCGGGGTTCACGTGTCGTGTATACGCGTCCACATAGAATCGAACCACGATACGTCTTCAAAGATCGGGAACCGGGTACGCCGTACGTGACCAGGGCGCGTCGCCCGGAGGTACGGGACGACCGCCGGGACGTTGTGCGGGAATCCGGCAACTTGGGAGGCCGGAGACGGTCGCCCGTCGCGTCCCCGCGGTCGACGCGAGAAGGCGGCGACCGAGCGCTCGATCAATTGCGGCGACAGATGAAGCCGGTTCCCAAGGCGCCGGGACTCGACACCCGCCGGCGCGTCGCTCCCGCGGACACCAGTAACGCGCGTCCCCGACCGACACTCGAACGCCGAACGCCGACGCGCACACCGCCGGCCGCCCGCCGCTCGCCCCCGACCCGGCCAGCGGACAAACCAGCGCGGAAACCCGTCATCAAACCCAAGCCCTCGGGGGCGCAGAGCGGGACCCCGAACCCACCGGCTCGAAGCCGGAGGCCATCGCCCAAGACCGACAAACCCGACGTCAGGCGGCGTAAGCCAAAGCCCTAGACGACTGAAGACGACTACAGACCCCGCCCTGACGCCTCACACCTGACACCTGACACCTGTCACCTAGTTACCTTTCGTCCGACCAAACATCAGCCCACTTCGGTAAGGATCTTCGATCTCATGAATCGGCTCGTTCCGCTCCTGATGGCCCTCACCTTTCCCACCGTAGCGTGCGCTCAAGCCCCGGCCCGGCCGGCCGACGCGGTGGTGAGCGCGGCGAACTCGATCACGCCAGCGGATATCGGTCATCGCATCGGCATCATTGCCCACGACAGCATGGGGGGGCGTGATACGCCAAGTGAAGGGTTGGAGAAGACCGCAGCGTACATCGCGAGCGAGTTCCGACGCTTCGGTCTCGGTCCGGGCGGCGACGACGACAGCTTTATCCAGCGATTCTCGATTTCACAGCAGCGACCCAACCTCGCGGCGTCGTACGTCCGGGTCTCCGGCGGACCGACCTGGAAGATGGGTCCTGACGTGTTGTTGCTCCGTGGCACGGTTCCGAGTCCGATCACCGCGTCCACGGTCATCATCAACACCGACGACGGTGGCGGGATCGACGACATTTCCGTCGACGGGACAATCGTGCTGCTCGCGGGATCCCCGACATCGTTCCCCGACGTGATTACGAAGCTCCGAGACAAGAACGTTGCGGCCATCGTGCAGGTAACGGCGGGTTCGGAGCGGCGCTGGGACATCATGCGGCGGCGGCTCGAGGGCAGCCGATGGACCAAGGGCTGGGCCGATTTCAGCGGGGCGCCGATACTCGAGATCCGCCGGACGACGATTGCGCCGATCCTCGAGCAACATGGGATCGATCTGAGGGGTCGTCGGGTCGCAGCGCGCGAAATTCCCACCCTTCGACTCACCATCGCGTCAGACGTGTCGCGGAACGACGCGACGGCGCCCAACGTGGTGGGAATCCTAGAGGGCAGCGACCCCGATCTCAAAAACGAATACATCGTGTTCAGCGGTCATATGGACCACGTGGGCATCGGCCGCCCGGTGAACGGAGATAGCATTTACAACGGCGCCGACGACGACGCATCGGGTACCGCGGCGATCTTGGAATTGGCCGAGGCGTACGCGTCGCTCGATGTGCCGCCCAAACGATCCATGATTTTTCTCACGGTGAGTGGTGAAGAAAAGGGAATGTGGGGAAGCGAGTATTTCTCGCTCAATTCGCCGGTCCCCATGAGTCAGGTGGTCGCGAACCTGAATACCGATATGATCGGACGCAACTGGCGCGACACCATCGTCGTGATCGGCAAGGAGCATTCGGACCTGGGGACCACACTGAATCGCGTGAATGCGCGGCATCCGGAACTCAACATGACGGCCATCGACGATATCTGGCCGAACGAGCGCTTCTATTTTCGCTCCGACCACATCAACTTCGCCCGGAACGGCGTCCCGATCCTGTTCTTTTTCAGCGGCACCCACGAGGATTACCATCGCCCGAGCGACCACGTTGACCTGATCGACACCGAGAAGGAATCGCGCATCGTCAAGCTCGTGTTCTATCTGGGACTCGAGATCGCGCAAGCCGCCGAGCGCCCGAAGTGGGATCCGGAGAGCTACAAGCGGATTGTTGTCACTGGGAACTAGCGAACGGCGCAAGGAGTTGGGAGCTACGGGTGAGAAGTGACGGTGTGCTTCCCGCTAGCTCCTCTTTTCGCCCACAACCCTCCTTCAATCACTAGAAAAAGATGAAACACTCTCAGATCTATCGGCTCGCGGCCCTGACATTCTCGCTCCCCATGACAGCCTGTGGAGGTACCATGGCCGGTTCGCAGGCCGTTGAGTGGCCGACTATCACGAGCGCCGTCGCGGCGGACCCGACGCTGGAAGAACATATCACCGACATCATGTCACGCATGTCGGTCGAGCAAAAAGTCGGGCAGATGGTTCAGGCGGAGATTCAGCACGTCACGCCTTCGGACGTCAAACAGTACCATCTCGGCGGAATCCTGAATGGCGGCGGTTCGTTTCCGAACACCGATAGAGCCGCCAGCGTGTCGGATTGGTTGGCGATGGCCGACGCGTTCTATGACGCGTCGATGGACACGTCAGACGGCGGGCTTGCCATTCCGGTCATTTGGGGCACGGACGCCGTGCACGGCCACAACAACGTCCGCGGAGCGACGCTGTTTCCGCACAACGTCGGTCTTGGCGCAACTCGGAACGCCGACCTCGTGCGCCAAATCGGCGAGGTGACGGCTCTGGTTGTTGCGGCAACGGGCATCGACTGGGTCTTCGCACCGACGCTTGCCGTCGTCAGGGACGATCGCTGGGGCCGAACCTATGAGGGATATTCGGAGGACCCGGAGATCGTGAGGCAGTACGGAGGAAGCATGGTCACCGGGCTGCAGGGACCCGCATCGTCACCTGATTTTCTGGGCAGCGGGCGCGTCGTGGCCACCGCCAAACACTTCGTGGGCGACGGAGGCACGGACAAGGGCGATGATCAGGGGGACAACCTGTCCACGGAGCAGGAACTGCGCGACATTCACGCGCCAGGGTATTTCTCCGCGCTGGAGGCCGGCGTTCAGACGGTCATGGCATCCTTCAACAGTTGGCGGGGCGAGAAGATCCACGGTAGCAGCTATTTGCTGACGGACATTCTCAAAGACCGCTTGGGGTTCGATGGGTTCGTGATCGGCGACTGGAACGGCCACGGGCAGGTTCCCGGCTGCAGCAACGAGTCATGTGCACGTGCGATCAATGCCGGCGTCGACATGATCATGGTCCCAGAGGAATGGAAAGCGCTGCTCGCGAACACGATCGATCAAGTGCGCTCCGGCGACATCGACGAGGCGCGGATTGATGACGCGGTTCGACGTATCCTCCGGGTAAAGGCGCGGGCCGGGCTGTTCGCGAAAGGACGTCCATCGTCGCGGACCCACGCGGGCGATGCTTCACTGATCGGCGCGGAGGCGCACCGACGGCTCGCACGACGGGCCGTCCGCGAATCGCTTGTGCTGCTCAAGAACTCCGGTGGTCTGCTGCCCCTCGCGCGCAATCAGCGCGTGTTGGTCGCCGGAGACGGTGCAAACAACATCAGCAAGCAATCGGGAGGTTGGTCTGTCACGTGGCAGGGTACGGACGTCACAAACGACGATTTTCCCGGCGCGACGTCGATCTTCGAAGGCATCCGGCAGACCGTGACGGCGGGCGGTGGCACCGCGACCTTGAGCGCC
>JBFIZG010000240.1:0-5756 GCA_041604955.1 Gemmatimonadales bacterium
CCGAGGTCTCGAGCGTGACCGTTCCTGCAGGAACGCTCTGGAACCTCTGGCTCAATCTCTATGACGGTACCGGAGCAGGCGTTCAAGTTACGATCACTTCACCCTAACGTTACAACCCGACGCAGCGTCGGGTCCCACGAGTCGAACGAAAGGTCGGGTGCTGAGCCCGGCCTTTTGTTTTTCGGGGAGTCGGGACGGAGAGTACAGAGTGCAGGGTGGAGAGTACGAGTTGCTGCGCCGAGTCGCGGGGTCACCCGCGAGAAGGGGAGAGCCTACCTCTCCTGTGGGTACAGGCTGGTGATACGCTGCGCACGAAACACGTAGACCCCGTCGATGCCCGTCAGTTCCCACGCGCGGCCACCTGCTTCGTCGGCCTCGACGACCCGGCCGGCCCGGCCGAAGGAAACGAGCGCATGGCCGTTGGGGAGATAATCCGTCCCACCGCCAACCGGTGTGAAGGTCGTGGGTGAGTCCCGGAAGTCCAATGTGAGCGTGGCAGTCATCGTCGTTTCGTCGATCGTGTAGCGCACCAATCTGCTTGGCGCGCCGTTTCCGTTATCCAGAAACTGGATCGTCCCCGGGGAACTCGTCCTCAGACCGTGTTGGCGCACGAACGAATCGTTGGGGTCGTCCTCGATGGTGAATTGGTTCGCGAGACCGCCCAGTCGCCACATTACGGCTCCGGTGGCGACGTCGACCTTGGTGATCTCGTTCAGACTGCGAAACGACAGCAGTACGTTGCCATCCTGGTCGAAGTCGATCGCATTCCCGTGTGTAAAGTTGACCCCGGGGCTCGTGCGGTCCTGCTCCGGCTGATCGGTAATCTCGAAATGATCGAAAGCGTTCCATTGGAAGAGCAAGTTGCCGTCGCCGCCGATGTGTTGGAGCACGGTCGCCGTGACATCGGCGGTGTCGACGCCACCGACACCGGAGAGATCCATCCGCCTCGTTTCGTCGCAGAGTATCCAGTAGTCGCCCTCGCTCATCACACGGACGTCGTGGAACCTGGTCGCGAACCCGAGACATGCTATGGTTCCCATCTCGTCGCCGAGCTCGTCCCACACGTGAAAAGCGCTCGTCGTGTCGTCGCGACCCAGAATCGTGTAGCGCCCATTGGGATGGACATGGAACGAGTTGAGGACACCCCCCGGGAACAACCGGTACCAAACGACCTTGCCGGTGTTGTCAACGATCACCGGGCCGTCGGGATAGGAGAGTGCTACGAATCCGGGTGTGGTGTCCGTTCCCTGCGCGCCCGTGACGGGAATCCAACCCGGCAGGCTCCCGGACGTGAAATCAGCGGTGTCGACCACTTGACCCGTGCCACCGAGGACTAGGCTGGTCTCGACCGAGTACGTCGTCGCCGTGTCGAGGCCGAGAACGGGAACACGGACGATCGAATCGCCGTTGAACGCATACCGCGGCGACTGTGCGGCCGGCGACCCTTCGCGCCAAAACCGGACGAACGCACTGTCGTATCCGGTCGCGACGACAACGGTCACGGCCGAGATCGTGTTGTGCGGGTTCTCGGTGACCACGGCGCTGCTGAAGTACGGGTCCGGCGGGGGTGTCACCGGACCATCGTCGCAGGAAACGACCAGCAGCGCTACGATCAGTATTCGCACCAAAAGCGATTGGCGGTTGGCGAGTGGCGATCGGCGAATGGCGATGGGTAGCCGCGCTCCTCTATGACAGCGACAAATCGCAGATCGGAACGACACCCGCCCCCCGGGTCTCGTGGAGAACAGCGCTGAAACAATGAGGCTCACAGTCCCGTTTCGCATATCTCGTATGCAACGCAGCTTCGCTGCTTGCGGTTCCCTCTTGCAGTAGTGACGCGGGACGACCCCTAGCACCTAACACCTGATGAAGTCTCGCGGCTGAAGCCGCGGCTCCGCTGATGTCACTAAAGTGACCGTCTCTCTCTCTTGACACCTGCCACCTGCCACCTGATTTAGCCTCGCGGCTGAAGCCCCGGCTCGGCTGATGTCACTGAAGTGACCGTCTCTCTCTTTTGACACCTGCCACCTGCTTTCTCTCACCTCTCACCTCTCACCTCTCACCTGACACCTAGCACCTAGCACCTAGCACCTAGCACCTGACACCTAGCACCTGACACCTAGCACCTGACACCTAGCACCTAACACCTACGTAGAAGCATCACTCCCCGGGGCACAGTCGGCAGCCGCGTTTTGCTCGACCGTGACGGAGTAGACGCCGGTTTCTCCAATGCGAATCTCGATGTCACCGTGTACGCTGGTGCAGTATGTCTGTGTCGCGGGAAGAGAGAGTACATAATTGGTGGCGTTGATGCGCGGGTGGGTGGAACCGTTGGCACTGATGACGATGACGTCGGGAGCGGTATGGGTCACCCAGGTAGAGGGTCCGTTGAACCCGTTGTCGAAGGTCGCGTCGTTGGCACCATGATGGCCCAGCTTCAGGATGTCGACGTTCCCGGTCTCATTCGAAAACTGGGAACGCCAGCGCTCGTTGGCGCGTATTTCGCCGTCACCCGTCAGGAACATGCGAAACGGCCCCTTCCGAACCTCGGCGCCGATCGAACCGTCGTTCAGTTCGCTCGAGCCCGCGGAGGAGTTGGTGAGAAACGTTGACAGGGGCGGAATGATGACGACCCGTGACGGTACGGAACCCAACCCGACGTCCAACGCGGTAATCGCCGTCGGAACGATGACCTCTCCGGCCTGCTGGCTGGCCTGCGCGATGATGTCGTTGTAGCGAGTGAAATTCCTGCGCTGGTCGTTGTGCACGAACCGCCGGAGCACGCGATTCTGAAGGACGCCCGGGATCCCGTCAAAGTGGTCGGAGTGGGCGTGTGAGAGGATCATGACCTCCAAGGTGTCGATTCCCAGGGCGGTCAGTCTGCGTCCCACGAAGCCCGGATCACTCGCCCCCACCCCGGCCGGCCCGGCATCGATCAGCGCATGGCGCAACCCGGCAGCCGACGAGTCGGTCAGCAGAATTGCGTCGCCTCCTCCGCCGGCGTCGTTTCGTCCCAGATCGATCATCCGCACGATGAGGAACGTTTCCCCCGCCAGGGTGATCTCGAACTGGATCTGGAGGGACGCCGTGGCAGAACCGTTTCTCGCTGTTACAACGAGCACGTAGGCTCCCGGTGCGGAAACGGTGCGGCCCGAGAGCGTGGGCGCGCCATTCAGGGTGGCGGAATAGGTGCCGATGTCCACCGAGATGGTGAGCGTTACGGGCACTTGGCTCGAGTCACCGTCCTGGATGCCGGAAACGACGATGGTTGGCGTCCGGTCGGTGGGCTCCGAGGGGTTTTTCGCGTCAGAACACGCGAACAAACCAGCCAGCAAGAGGCCTCCGGCGAGAGCGGCGGCCCGGCCCGAGACCGTCCAAAAACCGATCTTTCCGACCACTAGCGGAGTACTCGCAACTGTGTCATCATATTGTCCGCAGTCCTCCCATACCGGATGCATTTCCTTCGCCGGGCGCGGTTGCGCGCGGCGGGCACAGTCGTCCGGCGTTTCATCGAATTCTATACGTAGTGTACGCAATCGGTCATTGGTGCGTGCGCTAGCAGGCCGACATTGGGGTTCTTCTTTGGAGACGAAAATCAGGAGCACCGGATGAAGCGCGCCTCTTTTTCGCTATTACTTGCCACCGCGGCCCTGGGGACCGCTGGCTGCAGCATCGACCAGGTCCTCCTCCAGGACGGGGCCTCGTCGGCGTTGGCTGTGCGTGTCTATGTGGACGCGAACGGCAACGGGTCGTTTGACGCGGAGGACGTACCGATCGCGTCGGTCACGATAACCGCACAGGGGCCCGGGACGGCGCTCACAGCGACGACCGACGGAACCGGTCTTGCGAGCTTCCAGTTGCCACCGGGCAGTTACTCGCTTTCGGCGGCTGGCGCCGCGCCGGCCGGAGCCGTCCTTGCTAGCGCCGCCAAGCCCACCGTTGTTGCGCCGTTTCAGGGTGAAAGCCTCACGTCCGAGTTTCGTTATTCGTTCTTCCCGGGCGGCGTTTCCGGCGTCGTATACAGGGATGATGACACGAGCGGGGACTTTGACCCGGCTGAAGACACGCCGGCGCCGGGTATCCAGGTGAACCTCTACGCGGGGTCTGCTGTGGGTGGCGATGTCTTGTCCAGCGCCAACACCGACAACGGTGGAGCGTTCACGTTCCCCGGTCTCCGTCCGGGGACGTACACGATTGACGTGATCCCGTTCCCCACGATCGAAATCGTCGGCGGCAACTCGCAAACGATCACCGTCAATCCTCAGGGCGATACAGACGTGCTTGTGGAGTTCACGGGCAGCCTGGTCGTGTCCGTATCCGAGTTTAGGGACTCACCCGATGGATCGCCCGCGGCGATCGAAGGTGTCGTCTCGTGGCAAGCGCCGTTCGACACTCGGGTCTACTTCCTTCAGGACGGGACCGCCGGTATTGCGGCGTTTGACGCCACGAATCCGACACTCGCGATTGGTGACAGCGTCCGGGTGACTGGAGCGAAGAATACGTTCCGCGGGGAGGCACAGATCTCGAATGTGACATCGGTCGAGGTGTTCGCCAACGTAGGCGAGCCAGCGCCACGTGCCGTTTCTGCCGCCGCGATCAACGCCGGAGCGTTTCAGGGTCAGTTGGTGACGATTGATGCGACGGTGGACAGCATCACTGTCGACGGGTTCGGTTCGCAGACGGTGTTCTTGACCGATGGTGCCGGTGGGACGTTCATCGTATTTGGTGACAACCGTACGGGCGTCATGGAAGGCGACTGGGTAGTCGGGTCGCCGTACTCGGTGACGGGCGTGCTCGGTACCGACGACCGGACCAGTAACTTCCCCTTGCCGCATCGAATCGAGGTCAGGAGCCCGGACGACGTCGTCCAGGGAGTCTCGACGATCCCGATCGCGGATGCGCGGCAGATGGATGGGCAGGCGGTCACGGTCGAGGGCATCGTCACCTGGCAGGCGCAGTGGGATAGCCGAGTCTACTTTTTCCAAGATGAAACGGCGGGCATCGCGGTGTTTGACCTCGCTGGGCCCACGCTACAGGAAGGAGACCGGATCCGTGTCGACGGCGTCATCAGTTCGTTCCGTGGCGAGGTCCAGATCTCGCCGACGGCCGTGTCGGTGATCTCGCAGGAGACGGTTCCTCTCCCGCTCGTGGTCACCGCCGCCCAAATCAACGCAGGACAGTTCCAAGCCCAGCTCGTCACTCTTAGGGCAACGGTGGACAGTCTCACCGTCGACGGGTTCGGATCGCAGACGGTGTTCCTGACGAATGGAGCGGGCGAGACGTTCCTCGTGTTCGGCGACAACCGGACCGGAGTGATGGCGAGCGACTGGATGGTCGGGGCGGGTGTAACCGTCACCGGCGTGCTCGGCACGGACGACCGTATCTCAACGTTCCCGCTGCCTCACCGGGTCGAGGTGCGGAGGCCCGAAGACATTGGCATGGCAGTGCCCACAGTCACCTTGGCGGCCGCTCGCGGTATGGACGGGATGACCGTAACCGTGGAAGGCGTGGTCACCTGGCAGGCGCAGTGGGATAGCCGCGTGTATTTCTTCGAGGACGGCACCGCTGGGATCGCGGTGTTCGACTCGAACTCCCCGATGCTCGAGATCGGGTACCGTATTCAAGTGACGGGAACGATCGGGTCGTTCCGCGGTGAGGTTCAACTCAGTCCCTCCGCTCCCCCGACCGTCATCGGGCAACAGCCAGTACCCGATCCGCGGGAGGTGACAGCCGCGGAGATCAACGCAGGTCAGTTC
>JBFIZG010000241.1:0-5744 GCA_041604955.1 Gemmatimonadales bacterium
CCGCCCAACTCGGGTTGCTCCCAGGTCCCTCCCACCGTCACGTCGGCAACCACCGTTCCCTCGAGATTTCTGACGGTCCGTGCGAAGAACGGCTCCACCATCGCGAGCGCGACGCTATCCGCGATTGCCCGAATCTCGAGCATACCAGGAACTCGCCGATCGCCAACATCTTGCAATGCCAGGTCGAGTGGCGCCTGACCCCTGACGTTTATCAGGGGTCTGCCGAACGCCTGGACGGTGAACTCGCCATTCAGTTGTTGCGCTTCATACCGGAACCGACCCTCCACGAGGGAAGTGCGAACTGTATTGAACGCTCCGTCTCGCAGCACGAAGTCGAGATTGAAGCTCGGCTCCGCGGCCGTCCCTGTGAAGAGAACCGTGCCTCCCAAATCGCCGGCCGCACCGGTAAAGGTCGGCCCCAACGGCTCGAGCACATCGGCGAGCGAGAGATCCTGGAGACTCGCCGTGAGTGAGCCAGACACTCTCCCGGGCAACGTACCCGAGACAGTCACACGACCCGGCCCCTCGGTGTTGACCAGACGAAGCTCCGAAACCGCGACCGTACGGTCCTGAATGGTGAGCCGAACCGCGGTGTCGGTGACCCAACGCGACAGACCCACGCGTGCCACCGCGGAATCAACGCTGACGAGGACGGTCGTATCGTTGGCAACCGAGCCTCGCGCGCCGACTGTGGCGTCGGCGTAGAACACGACGTCTCCGTTCCACTCGAACGACTGCGGCCGACCACTCGCCGCGGCCGCCACCGAACGCAGCGTCCGGGGTCCCACAACTGCGGAATCGGCGTGCGCAGCAACGCGAAACTGACTCGTGGAGACGTCCCACGAGCCGTCTCCGCGAAGCGCGGAGAGGAAGATGTCTCCCCGTCTCAAGTCACGGCCCTGAAACTCGACCGCGAATTCGTGCGCGTCGAGCGGCCCGACGCCCGTCACGGTCGCCGAGAGGATCCCGGAAGAAGCGGTATCGGGCGTCACGGTACTGAACCACTGCGCAATCCACGGCTCGAGCACTCCAACGGAATCGCTCTCGACCACGCCGCGGTACGTGCCGGGATATGGCGCACGGAGAGCAACGGTCCCGGCGCCATCCGCGCGGAGGTGGTCACCCCACACGCTCAGGGTGTCCACGTGAACCACGGAATCGGTACCGGCGAGCGCAGTCCGAATGCTATCGAGCCGAACACCGAGCAGCGTGGAGCTATCCAGCGCGACGCGCGCCCGCCACGCTCGTTCGCTTGCAGGACGGAGGACGCCGCCTCCGACCGCCCGCGCGTAGAGGTTCGTCCGCGGCAACGAGTCTCGGATCAAAGACAGGTCGAGCCCGCGCACGCCACCGTCCGTCAGATCGAGTTCCACGCGACCGTTCGCCAGCGCGAGCGTGCCTCGTCCATCCATCTCGCCCGCCGGTGCAACCATGCGTGCGTGGAAACCAAGCGAATCGAGCCGTCCCGCAACGTTCACCCGACCGGCAAGAGGACCAGCGACGGCGAGTTCGGAATTGATTCCGCCAAGTGTGGTTTGCTGCAGCGAATCCACGTCAACCTCAGCCCACACATAAAGGCCCCTGCTTTGACGCGCCGTCCGGAGCGAGCCGCGTATCACCGAGGCGCGACCCGGTACCTCGACGTGCGCGAGCACTCCGACCGCGCTCGCCGCGTCGGTCGACCCATCCACCACACCCTCGAACCCGATGACCCCGCCCAAGGAGCCGACGGAGACAAATCGCGCGAGACTTGCCACGTGGAGATTGGCACGCTCCACACGAAACGCCGACACGCGCGGCGCCACATCTGTCAACGCAACCGTTCCACGCGCCCGAATCGACGACCGGGGGTGTCCCGCAACCGACGCGTCACGAAACGTACCATCAATCTCGAGATAAAATCTCTCCCGCGGACCATCGATGGCGACGATGCCGCTCATGCGACCATCGATGGGCACCGTATCGGCGATGAATCCTCGCAGGCGATCGAGCTCGACGTCTTCGAACGAAATGCGAGTCCCGTGCGACACCCAACGACCTGAGGCGTCGACCTCGAGCTGGACGCGACCTCGTGCCTGTTCCGAGCCATCGAGGGTCCGCGCTTCAAACGACTCGGCCTGAACGCCGAAGGCCGAGCCGGGCATCGTGCGAACGCGAGCGGCACCCGTCGCCGTGAGACCTGCAGGAATGACGGGGTTGAATTGACGGACTTCGTCGGTGAGCACGGGCTGGGCGGTGAGCGTCACGTCTAGCAGCGGGCCGGCTTCGCCCAAGACCGCCGACCCGCTCAGGGCCAGGATGCTTTCCGCCAACCGGACTTCGGATAGCGCGACGTTCAACGTGTCACCCTGGAGGTCGATCTGCCCTCGTACGGCGCGAACCACCACCGACGAATCCGTCCGCACACCGGAGAATTGGCTTACCTGAACGGTCAGGGTTGGAGCGCCGGGTCCGGTGGGCCCGAATCGTACCAGTGGAAAGGAGCCGTTCAGCTCCGAGAATCGCTCGGCCTCGACGTTGTCTCCGGATTTCGTGACGGGTCGCGTGACATCGAGTCGTCCTTGCTCGATGGATACGTTTCGCAACTCGACCACTCGGGCGGGCGCGCCGGATGGCGGTGATTCCGACCGGAACAGGCTGAACAGCGACGGCGGCTCGCCACGATTCTCCTGAATGAGCCTGACGTTTGGTCTCGACAGCATCACGCGCTGGAAAACCCAGCGCTTGGCCAGCATATCCCGCAGGCGGTACTCGAGTCGCACCTCACCGACGGACGCGACGGTCGTCCCCCGTGCGTCGACGAGCGTCAGTCCGTCCAGCTGGAGACCTCGAGCGATGGCTCCACGTGCGGCACTCACCGTCACCGATCCGTTCAATCCCGCGTTGACGGTCGGCAGCAACGTTCGTACGGCGAGGCGTGCCCCGAGGGACGTATACAGCACGAGCAGCAGCATGCTCGCTCCAACGAGCACGGCGATGCCAACCGTGATGAAGATTCGTCGTCCCATCAGAACGCGTGCCCGATCGAGAAATGCGCGCGCAGGCGATCGAAGAACCGGCGATCCGGGCGATAGGCCTCGTCAAGCAACCGCAGGACGCGATCCTCGGTTGCATAGAGCGGTCCCGCCCGGGGCGAGTGCGGATTGTAGGCGACGTCGAACCGGAGGGGCCCGATGGGAGATCCGATGCGGATCCCAAGACCCGGGGTGATGTGAATATCCGAGAGTTCGCCCTCCGTGCGGTTCGTGACCTGGCCGGCATCGACGAAGACGGCACCCACCACCTGATCGGACTCGCCACTCAACGACACGCGGAGTTCCGCGCTCCCAAGCAGCAGGCGGTCCCCCCCGGTTGCAGCGGTTCGGATGACGCTGTCGACGGTCACTCTCGCGGCGCCACCCTCGAAGCTTTGCCGCGTGATCACGGTGTCCAGCACCCGAACCACGGGACCCAGTTCGTTCTGGGCAAACCCCCGGACACTATTTGGCCCCCCCAGATAGAATCGATCTTCCGGTGGCACGAACCGTCCGCCGACGCCGAGGCGTGAGCCGAAAACGGACCCGACACGGAGGCGCCAGGCAAAGACGCTCCGGGCGCCGAGCGAATGATAGGAGCTGAATTCAGCACTCGTCTGCAGAAAGTTGATGAGGGAATCCGATCCGATGCGAGGAGACGCCCAGCGGATCTCCGCGGTGACGATCGTTCCCCGGGTCGGATTGAACGCCGAGTTGGTTCGATTGCGCACCGCCGTGAGCGAGAGGGCGGCACGAACGCGGTCGTCGCGAAAGGCTCTGGTGTCGTCGAGGTTACAGACATTCAAGAATGCACAGAACGTGGCGGCATCGGCGGTCGTCCGCCCGTAGGACAATCCGTATCGGAGGGTCACGGGCACCGCGTGGATACGGCGGGTCACGGCTACGTCGCCACCAACGGCCTGACGCAGATAGGCCTGGAATTCCGTGTGTCGTTCGGCGAAGAGCGTGAATGCCGCGCTCGTACGATCCGAAAACAGGTACGGCTCGAGCAGCGTGGCGCTCACGTTGTAGTTCATCTTCAGGCGCGACGGATCTTCATTCACCAGACCAGGACAGATCGTATTCTCGAAGCCGCCTTCCAGTGGAGCACCGGTTCCGATTTGTGAGGCGCGCGCATTGAGTCTCAGGGTACGGGCGCCGCCGGAAAAATTGAAGCGCGTCCACGAAGCGCGCGTACGAAAACAATCCAGCGTCCCGTACCCAGCCCCGAGCCGAGTGTGTTCGAGCGGGCCGTCGACGACCTGGACCCGCACGGTCACGAGCGAGTCGTCAGGGCCGGAAGGGAGGCTATCGACCAATCCCACGTTGACAAAATTGAACATATTCATCCGATACACCGCCAACTGGCTGTCGTAGAGGGCGCTCCCGCTGAACCGATCCCCAGGTTGCACCGTCAAGACGCGTCGCACGAGACGTTCGCGGATGCGACGGGAGCCCACGACTTCGACGTCGTTCACGAAGGCCATCCGGCCGGAGACGATGGTGAAGAACACGTTCACCCCTTCTCCGCCTTCCACTTCGCGGAAGCGACCAGCGACTTCGGCGAACGGATACCCAGCATCTCGCAGAATCGCGCGAATGACGTTTACCGATGTTTGCAGCACCAATCGGTTGAACGGCTCGCCCACTACAAAGGGGAGGGCGCGTCGAATCGCCGGGTCGAGGCCCAGCCCGTACCCGCCATCGATTGCCAAGGAGCTGACCCGGAGCGGCGCTCCTTCGCTGATCCGGAACTGGATGTCGACGGCTGCCGGTCCTCGTCGCACGATGGTGTCGACCTTGGCATCGCGGTACCCGTACGCTCCATAGAGCGCCTGGATACGCAGCACGTCGCGACGGAACGCCCGCTCGTCGAAGCGTGACTTGGCTCCGAGTCCGAGCCAGCGAACCATTGGGGAACGCGCGAAGAACGCCGATTGAGAGGTGGCGATGGCGCGCCGGAGCACTCGCTCTTGGATGGCCAGGTTCCCCTCGAACGACAGGTGCCGCACGAACCTCTCCGCCTCTTCTTGTGCCTCGGCCGGTGGGCCAAGAGCGGACATCAGTCCCAACGCAACCATACCGCATCGCAACGCCACGGTGATCACTTCAGTCGGGCCACCTGCGATGCGCCTTCTCGCCAAAATTCTTCGTTGCTCCGTTGCGAAGAGGTGACATTTGCGCTGGATTTCGCGATTGGTTACGTAGAAGTGCGCTCCCAGTGCGACTTTTCGTGAAACCGGCACCCTCGCAACACCACGATGGCTCGACGTCCGCCTGGTTTCAGCCGTTTGTGTTCGCACGAGATCGCATCGTCGTGGCCACCGCCGACATTCGGTCGCTCCACCGACCCGGAGATCGATGAACGACCGCAACCACCAACCTCAACAAGCCATGGACGACGCGTTGATCGCGCGCTGCCGCTCCGAGTTGCCCTATAATCATACCGCATTCGAGATCCTGGTGCGGCGATACGAACCCCTCGTCTTCGCCAGTTGCCGGCATTACTTCTGGAATTCGGCCGACGCCCAGGAAGTTACTCAGGATATCTTTCTCCGCGTCTTCCACGGTCTTTCCCGATTTCGCGGGGATGCGCGATTCCGCACCTGGCTGTTTCGGATCGTTCGGAACGAGTGCGCTACCCGAATGCGATCACTCAAACGACGGGAAACGCGTCATGCGGAATACGTAGCCAAACTCGACGCTGCCGAATCCCCGGCGCCGGGTGCG
>JBFIZG010000242.1:0-5722 GCA_041604955.1 Gemmatimonadales bacterium
GAGGACAATCCCGAAATCCGGTCCAACGAGAACTTCTTGGCGCTACAAGACCAACTGGAGGGAACGGAGAACCGCATCTCGACCACCCGGCAGGACTACAACTCGGCGGTGCAGGCATACAACGCATACATCCGCCGGTTTCCGCAATTTCTCACGGCGAAGGTCATTGGCGCGGACGCCAGGGAGTACTTCGAGGTAACGGACGCTGCGGCACGCGACGCGCCGGTGGTGGAATTCTAAATAGGCGGTATGGCGGTATGGCGGTAAGGTCGGTAAGACGGTATGGCGGTATGACGGTATGACGGTAAACTCATTCGTTTATCCGTCTTTCCGTCTTTCCGCCTATTCTATTCGAATCCCCGCGCTCTGTTCGATCTCCCGAATCAACTCCACATGATCCGCGTCCTCACCTTGGGCGGCGCGCGCCCGGGCGAGCACCTCTTTGACCGCCCGAATGACGTCCGACCGCACGCCGGTCTCCTGAAGCATCTCCACGGCGATCCCGACGTCTTTGTCGAGCAGCGCCAGTCGAAACGTCTTTGGCCAGGTTCGCGTGAGCACCCGCTCGGGAATGTGTTTCTCGGTCGTAAACGAGCGTCCGGTCGAGGCGTTGATGACCTCGAGAGCCTTCTTAGCTGACACTCCCAGTTTGACGAGCGCCGCCAGACCCTCTCCCGCCGCCTCGATGCTCACGGCCAGAAGCGCCTGGTTCACCGCTTTGACGGCGTGGCCGGCGCCGACCGGGCCGACATGCACGGTCTTACCCGCAAAGCGTTCCACAATTGGTAACGCGCGCGCGACGTCTGAATCAGTGCCGCCCAGCATGACGGTGAGTGTGCCTGCGTTTGCACCGGCGATTCCGCCGCTCACCGGCGCATCGACATACGCCACCTGTTTCGCGGCAAGCCATTCCGCGGTCTCACGCGCCGTCGTCGGGTCGCCCGACGTCGTATCGATCAGGAGCTGGCCTTCCCGCCAAGCGTCTCCGGCCGCGCGCACAACCTCGTCGACCTCCTTGGAGGTTGGAAGACACATCATTACCACGGCCGCGTTGGCCACGAGATCCGCCTGGCTCTCGGCAACCCGACAGCCGTGCTCGCCAGCGAAATCACGCGCGCGTGTGGCAGTACGGTTCCAGACAATCGTTTCGAACTGCTTCGCGACGTGACCTGCCATCGGTGTTCCAATGGCACCGAGCCCGATGAATCCGATGGAGTCGGTCATGTGAGTTGAGTGAAACGAGTGGTCGGTCGAGCGTGGTGGGCAGTGAGTCTCATTCCACACGATAACGAAACAGCCCCGGCTTCCACCACCGGGGCTGTTTCCCTCGCAGCGCTCTTGCGGCTCCTGCTACACGCTCACCCCAACATTTGCTTCCGCAGCGTCACGAACTTGCGTCGGAGCGAGCCATCCATGATGCGGTCTCCCACCCGCACCACTACCCCGCCCAAAATGGACGGGTCGGTGCGGAAATGCGGAATCACTTCCTTCCCGATGAAGTCGGAGAGCCGACCCCGGATCACGAGCTGCAGCGCGAGATCGGGCTCCCTCGCCACGGTAACGCCGGCGTGAACCCGATTGAACTTCTCGTCCACGAGACCCAAATACGCGTCTGAGATCGGACCGATGATCCCTTGACGCCCACGTTTCACCACCGCGCCCAGGAACCGAATGAACCCGTCCGGCGCATATTCGCCAAGTGACTTCGCCAGGATGTCCTGCTTGGTCTCTTTCCGGACGCGAGGCGATTCCAACATCAGACGGATGATGGGATCCGCCCGGATAGCTCCCGCCACCGCCTCGATGAGGTTGGCGAACTGTTCCGTCTGCACGGTGCGCTCGCCCAACTGAAAAAGCGCTTCGGCGTAATTGCGCGCAATCGTGGGTTCTCTCAACGCTGTTCCCCAATCGAACGGAGGTAGTTTTCCACCAACTGCCGATCGCCGTCGGAATCCAACCGCTGCTCTATCAGACGAGTCGCCGCCGCCAGCGAAAGATCCACGGCCTCGGTTCGCAGCTGTCGGAGCGCGATTTCCCGCTCCGCACCGATTTCCCGCTTGGCCCGTTCCAGGATCTGATCCTGTTCTTCACGCGCCTTCGCCAGCAGCTGCTCGCGCTCCTTTTGGGCGACGGTCTTGGCGTCATTGAGGAACGCCTGCGCCTGTCCCTTGGCCTCGGCCAGCAGTTTCTGATGCTCCTCCAACGCGGCGTTGGCTTCGGCACGCATCTGTGACGCCTCTTCCAGTTGCTCCGCGATCTTCTGTTCTCGCTCCTCGGTGGCCTTGAGAATGGCGGGCCAGGCAAACTTCTTGAGCAAGAAGAACAGCGTAATGAAGACCACCCAGGTCCAGAAGAAGAGACCGAAGTTCACCTCGAACGGCGAGGCGAAGCCCTCGGCCCCTTCTCCATGTTCCTGCAGTACAGCGATTAGTGCGTACACGCGTCGTCTCCTAGAGGATCTTGAACAGGAGTGCGAACACGAGCGCGATGATCGTCGCTCCCTCGAGCAGCACTGCGATCAGCACCGCGATACCGCGAATGTCCGCCCCCGCTTCAGGCTGTCTGGCGATCGCCTCGGAAGCCTGGCCGCCGATTCGACCGAGACCGAGCCCCGCACCGATGATCGCGAGGCCGATACCGATTCCGGCGCCAAGCAGCCCCTGGTAGTTCTTGGCCGCTTCTTCCGACAACGCCTGTAGCATAGGAAGAAAATCGAACATGGTTCACCCTTTGGTTCTGGGAGATTAGTTGTCGTGTTGCGCCTCCCGTATCAGCGACCGTCTCCCCCGAACGGCTGCGTCAACGGCGACCCGCCAACGGTCTTATGACCAGCGGGCTTCCCCGATCGTTCGACCGGGTACGTTTGGGAATGGCATGAAGCGCAATGCCGATCCCCTTGCCCCAACACCGCACCATCCCCGCCCACCTAACACCTAGCACCTAGCACCTAACACCTAGCACCTAGCACCTAGTGCTCGTGCTGCATCAACCCGATGAACACGCTCGTCAGGAGCGCGAACACGTATGCCTGTAAGAAGGCAACAAATATCTCGAGCAACATGATCCCGACCACCAATCCCGCAGTCAGGAACCCGATACCCCAATTCAGGACTTCGATGTGACCGAACAAGAAGATCAGACCGAACAGCGACAGTATCACGAAGTGACCCGCCACCATGTTGCCGAACAACCGGATGCACAGCGCAAACGGCTTCACGAACTTTCCGACGATCTCGATAGGCGCCATGAACGCGGATATCGCAATCGCGCCCGCGCCGGACATGCCGGGGACCGATGGAAAGATCGTCCGCATGTACCCGCCTGGTCCCAGCTTCATGAACCCGCTGATTTCGATCGTCAAGAACGCGAGTATGGCGAGGGCGCCGGTGACCGCGACGTTACCCGTCGCCGTAGAACCGTGCGGGAGCAGACCCAGCAGGTTGGCGTATAAGATGAAAAAGAACAGCGCCATGATGAACGGTGCGAACTTCGCGCCGTCCGGCCCGATGTTCGCGATGGCCATCTCGTTACGGACGAACAGCACCATCGCCTCGATGGCGTTTGCGAACCCTTTCGGCGGGTTTTCGCCGGCGCGCTGTTTCTCGAGCTTTCGTCCTGCCAACCACATGGTGAGGAACACGAGCACCGCCGTGATCACGAGAAACACCACGTGCTTGGTGGGTGTGAGGTTGACGGTCAGCGGCCCCAGATGGAGATCGGGCCAGCGGTGCCACGAGAACGTGAAGAATGGCTCGATCCCAATGGAATAGGCGTCGGCGGTGTGGTGCATGATGACCTCACCGACATCGACCGTCTCTTGTAGACTCATTTCAGGAACCGCGTCTCCATAAAGAGCAGGGGAATCAGCACCCCGAGAAATGCAAAGGCCGTGGGGAGCGGCGGAAAGAGCGACGGCCACACCAGCACCGCCACAGCAAACAGCACCACTCCCGTTAGCCTGAACCCCATCCCCACGCCCCACCGCACCATAAACTTGTCGAACGATCGGTCAAGCGCCGGTTCGGAAACGGCCACCGAAGCGACTTGAATCAATGTGGCCAGAACCCCGAAACTGATGGCCGCCGGGAGCGCCTGCCTTCCGAACGCCACCCACAACACGAGGGCGACTGCCACGGTGAGTGCCAGGCCGGGAGCGAGCGCCCTCATGCCAGTAGACCCGCCACTCAGGAGCCCTTCTTCTTGCCCCGCGCCGACTTCCGACTTCGCGCTTCTGGACTCCGGCTCCCACCGCCCGACTTTCTCTCTCTGTCAGCACGATCGGCGGCGGCGAGCTTCATGTACACGTTCCAGAAGCTCAGGGCCGCGCCGCCCAGGGTGCCTATGACCGTGAAGAGGGGTACCACTCCGAGCCAGCGGTCTATCAACAGGCCGGCGAGCATGAACAAGATGATCCCGCCGGCGAACGTCATGCCGAGGCCGAGGAGTTTGTACCCTTCGCCCATGGCCCGCCCGGGGCCGCTGTTGGGCTTCATTCCGGCGGGAAATCGAGGCTTTGTGAAAAAATTCGCAAGCAAATGAAGGTGGCCTAAACGGCCATAGGTTAATAGGATTGGGGGACACCACGGCGAAATACGGGAGGACGAGTTGCACGCGAATCCGCTCCGAGTCGAAGACAAGGATGTCGAGCTGTTGGAGCGCCTGTCGGTGGCGCATCGGGAACTGCTCGAGCAGGTCTCGCATCGTATCGTCGGGCAGGCCGAGGTCCTACAGGGCATCCTGACCGCCATCGTTTCGGGAGGACACGCCCTCTTAGTGGGGGTTCCCGGGCTCGCAAAAACCCTGATGGTCTCGACCCTCGCCGAGGCACTGAAGCTGGATTTTTCGCGTATCCAGTTCACACCGGACCTGATGCCGAGCGACATCACGGGTACGGAAATCTTGGAGGAGGACCCGAGCAGCGGCAAACGCGCCTTCCGGTTCGTGCACGGACCGGTGTTTGCGAACGTGGTGCTGGCCGACGAGATCAACCGCACGCCGCCGAAGACACAGGCCGCCCTGCTACAGGCGATGCAGGAACACGAGGTCACGGCGGCGGGCGAGACCTACCACCTACCGGAACCGTTTTTCGTACTGGCGACGCAGAACCCCATCGAACAGGAGGGCACGTATCCGCTCCCCGAGGCACAGCTCGACCGGTTCATGTTGGAGCTACGGGTCCAGTACCCCGACCGTGCGGATGAGGAGCGGATCGTCGAGACCACCACGGGCGACGACGACCATCCGGTGAGCAGCGTGTTGTCGGGTGAAGACCTGATCCAGATCCAACATCTTGTTCGGCGGATTCCGGCACCGAAGCCGGTGGTCCGTGCGGCGGTTTCGCTTTCCCGCATGACCAGACCGGCGGACGAGGATGCGCCGGACTTCATTCAGGAATACGTGGATTGGGGTGCGGGTCCTCGCGCGTCGCAGTTCATGGTGCTGGGCGCCAAAGCCAGGGCGGCACTCGACGGCCGGCCGATGGCCGACCTCCAGGACGTAAAGGATATCGCGCTTGCCGTGCTTCGCCACCGGGTCGTGGTGAACTTCGCGGCCGAAGCCGCGGGGCGCTCGGCCGAGGATGTGTGTCAGGAGTTGATTGGGACGAAGGGGTGGTTGGAGTAACTCGGTGGACGGGGTCGGGAGGGGTTTTTCTTAGAGTGCAAAGTGCAGCGCCCAGCGCGGGGGCAGAAGAACAGCCGACTCCCGGTGACGAGCCAGCCTC
>JBFIZG010000243.1:0-5706 GCA_041604955.1 Gemmatimonadales bacterium
GGAAGACCACCACGGCGCTTGCATGTCTCCATGGCGGATTCACGTATCTGAGTGACGACTACGTCGGACTCCAGCTGATCGATGGGCAGCGGTTTGTGGGACACAGTTTGTTTTGCTCCGCGCATTTGGATCCGCATCAAATGCGACGTTTCGGGTCACTCGAGTCGCATGCCGAGTCAGCGACGCTTCCCGGCGAAGATAAATCGCTCATCGTCTTGACCGACGTTTTTCCGGACCGCTTGGGTCGCCGCGCGGACTTGCATGTTGTTGCGCTTCCGCGTGTCTCGGGGACCCCTGAGACGACCTTTCGGCCTGCGACGAAGGCGGAAGCGGTTCTCAGTCTCGCGCCGAGTTCGTTGTTGATGCAGCCCGCGTCGTCGAAACGGAAACGGGGGTTCGAGAAGTTGGTCCGGCTCATTCAGCACACGCCGACGTACTGGCTCGAGGTTGGCAGTGATCTCACAGCCATACCGAGCCGTGTGGACGAGCTGCTGCGGGAGGCGGTACCGTGACGCTTCCGCTGGTGAGCTGCATCGTCCCGACTCACAACGACGAGCAGTATCTGGCGGACTCGCTCGACAGCATTCTCTCGCAAACGTATCGGCCAGTCGAAATCATTGTCGCCGACGATGGGTCGACGGATGGGACCGCGGACCTCCTCGTCGAGTATGAAGGCCGTGTGACATGCGTGCGTCAGGAGCGCAAGGGTCCGGCGTCGGCGAGGAACTTGGGGTTGGACGTCGCTCGAGGGGACTTCGTCGCATTTTTGGACGCGGACGATGTATGGCTGGAGGAGAAGCTGGAGCGACAGATCGCGAGGTTCGAACAACGGCCCAATCTCGATCTGCTGTATACGGCGTTCAGCTATTTTGGGGAGCCGTCCTCACCGCCAAGCGCGCCGGCACCCAGTGACGCGTGGTGGGACCGCCCGATCTCGAGCTGCCACATCAGTAGCTTGCTTGCCCGTCGAGCGGCGTTCGATACGTACGGCCGGCTCGATCCTGACCTGAAACACGGCGAACACACCACCTGGTTGATCGCCGCTAAGAGCGCCGGTGCACGCTTCGAGGTATTGGGCGACGTGTTGGTGTCACGTCGGCTCCATCCGGACAGCCTGACGCGGATCGACCAGACTGAGACCATCGACGGCTTCCTGCACGTGCTTCGGACCTGGCGCGACGCCAAGCGTGATGACGAGTCGCGGTAGACATGGCCGCGTCACCTATCGCTTCACCTGCCGATCCTGGTTTGCTCATCACGAGCCTTTGTCGGTCGCTGGTGTCCGGGGAATGGCCGGACGACGATGTAACCGCCCTCGCGGACGATTCGTACTTTGCCGAGTTCGAGAACCGCGCGAGACAAGAGCGCGTTTTGGGATTGATCCTCGAGTCTGCGGTCACCGCGCCGCGATTCGCGGAATGGCCGAAGGCGCTTCAATCTCGGTTTGAAAGTCACCTGCGGCGCATGCGGCACCAGGGCGTGTTCTGGGACCTGCAGTGTGAACACGTCGTCACCGCCTTGCGGCGCGTGGGATGCGAGCCGGTTTTACTGAAGGGAGGTGCGCTGAGACGAACTGTATACCGGTCTCCAGCTCAACGTCCCGTTGCCGACCTGGACGTGCTGGTCCCGAGAGTCGAGGTCGATGAATGCGTTTCGGCCTTGGCGCGTCTGGGCTACCACGTGCAACCATCGGACGAGATGCGCGCCGCCTACGAAGCGCACCACTTTCACATCGTACTGCGGAATGTCCAGGGGTTCATCGTCGAGGTGCACTGGGACTTGACCACACCGTATTCGACCTACCGATTGGATCCGTCGGACTTCATCAGCAGTGCGGTGAAGATCGGCGGCACCGGGAACCAGGCGGTCAGTGTTCCGCGTCCCGAACACACCTTTCTTCATCTCGTCAGCCAGCTTGCCATCGAGTACCCGTTTCTCGGCCGTCTCATCGATCTCGACCTGCTTGTGCGATCGAGTGAGACGTTCGATTGGAGGTTTACGGTCGATGCCGCGCATCGGTATGGTCTGAAGAATGCGTTGGCGCTCTGGATGGCGGTGCTGCACGATGTCTTCGACACGCCGATACCCCACGAAGCGCGCGCGCAAGCCGAGCGGGTGACGCTGCTCGTACGCATGCACCTCGCGCTGCTTGAAGTACCTTCGTTCATGTTGGCGCCCAGACGACGTGGAATGGAAGCCATGTTTGCGCTTCGGCTTTGGCAACGACCGGACGGAAGCCGGCTACGCCACTTTGCGCGGCTCGTGGGTCGGCACGGGCAATTGGACGAGGAGGCGTGGGCGTTCATGCACGGCGGCCGGACGCGCGTGCTCTCCACGCATTTCATTCTGCGCCACTATCGTGGGATGAAGGACGTGGTCAAGCTAGTGGGGTACCATGTGTGGCTCTACGCGCGAGGGCTCATATCGCTGGCGTCTCCGGAGCGAAGGACGCGGTTCGCACTCTGGTCGAGAGGGGTTCCCAACACGGGTGTGGTGTCGTGACGCCCGACCGCGACCCAACGCGACGCGCCGGCGGCGCGGCGCCCAACCGCCGAATCGACGCGTTGGCGCGGGTGCTTCGAACCGCCCTCCCAGCCGAGCGGGAACGCGCGCTGGTTCGCGCATGCCTTCTTTCAGGAGACGAGGGGCGTGAGGCCTGGCACGGGGCGAGCAGCGTACTCGACACGCTGGTTGAAGCGCTGAAGCAGGACCTGCAGATAGCGAGAAGCCTCGTTCCCCTGCTTGCGGCCGCGCAGTCTCGTAACCAGGTATCGCTCGAGAGCGCCACGCAAACCGTGTTGCGAACGGCATGGGTGCGGGAGGAACTGCGGCAGGAGGTGTTCGAAGACGTCGTTGCGCAGGTCGACTCGGTGCTCAGCGCGGCGGGTATTCCTTACGTGCTGGTGGGAGGTGTTGCGGCGTTGGCCACCGTGTACGATGCGTTGGGTGTCCGACATACCCATGGCATCGATCTCGCGGTGCATGAACGAGAAGTTGACGGGGCACGCGAGGCGCTGGCCAAAGCCGGTCACACGCCCCACGCGAAGCCGGTCCCAAGCCGACGACGGCCGTGCATCGTCAAACACGAGACGGGCGTCCCAGTTACCCTGTGGAATACGAGCCTGAGAGAGCTGGGCTCCGTGCGGATCGAAACGATCGAACGTCGCGCAACGCACGGTCAACTCGCCGGTCGCGCCGTCCCGGTGTTGGCGGCCGATGATGCGCTCTTACATGCCTGCGTCTCCGGACTGGATGCGACCTACTTGGACGGTCTGCTCTGGGCGTGTGACGGATGGCTGATTGCCGATCGTCGGGTCATCGATTGGGACCGGCTCGCGGCGTCGGCGCGGGCCGCGGGAATCGGACTGCCGGCGTGGGTGGTCCTCGACTGGCTGGCCACGCACCTGAACGCGAACGTTCCTGCGGCCGTGCTCGCGGCGCTTCAAAAAGCTGCGGGTGAGACGGCCCCCGCGGTGCGGGACCTGTTGCTCTATTGGACCCGCGAACGAGTAGGTGTCGGCCCGATGTTTCGCGCGGCGCCGACACGGCGTGACCGTTGGTCACTCCTCATGCGGGTATTGTTTCCATCCCCCGCGTACATGCGTCTCGCTCGGCCCGGGGCGTCCGGTGTGTCATTGCCCGGCCATTATGCCGCGAGGCTCATCGAGCGGGCCTGGATGCATCTTGCGCGACCACTGCGGAGTCGATCTCTCGCGAACGCCGGCGGCGACGACTCGATTCCGGCGCGAACCGAGGTCCCGGTCCGTGGGATCGGTGGAGCGACCGCCGCCGTGGAACGAAGGTCTAGATGACGGCGCTTCGGGTTACGGGGATTCTTCCCGTGTTCAACGGCGAGCGGTATGTGGGCGAGGCGTTGGACAGCATGCTCGCGCAGACTCGGCCGCTCCACGAGATCATCGTTGTCGATGATGGGTCACGTGACGGGACGGCGGACGTCGTGGCGTCGTATGGCAGCCGGGTCCGGTTGGTGCGGCAGGAAAATGCCGGTCCGGGCGTGGCCCGCAACACCGGAGTGCGTCATGCGGACGGCGACCTCGTTGCGTTTCTCGATGCGGACGATCTTTGGCACGAAGAAAAAGTGGCGCGGCAACTTGCGCGTTTCGAAGCGCGGAATGAGCTCGAAATCTGTGTGACCCTGATCCAGAATTTCTGGGTTTCGGAACTGGATGCCGAACGGGAACGCCTGAAGGACCATCCGCGTGGGAAACCTGTTCCCGGGTACATCTCTCAAACCCTCATGGCCCGGCGCGCGGTTTTCGTCAAGGTGGGCGACTTCGATTCCAGTCTCAGCTACGGGCATGCCGCCGACTGGTTCGTGCGAGCCCGAGCATGTGACGTCGTCGAAGAACTGCTGCCCGAGGTGCTCACGTTCCGACGGCTCCATCCCGAGAATCGCAGTCGGCAGCATGCCGATCGCAGTCTCGACGAGTTCCTCAGATTTTTGAAGAGCGCGGCGGACAAGCGTCGCTCGTCCTGAATCGATGAACCGCGGCGAGGGCGGGTAGACGATGCGCGGAGCGGATCGCGGTAGGCGAATCGTCCGGTACCTCCGCTGGCGGTTCGCCAGGGGGCGGCTCGAGTCGCGTGCGACGACGTTCCGCGGCATGTTTCCGCCTCGCGCGCGAGTTCGGAGAATAGCGAGCCGATTTGTGTTTACTGAAGGGCCCGTGTGGTTTGCCGACGGCGCGTTCCTGCTCTTCAGCGACATCCCCGCCAGCCGAATCGTCAAGGTGGACGCGCATGGGGTCGTGTCCACGTTTCGCTCGCCGAGTCACAATGCCAACGGATTGACCAGAGACAATCGTGGGCGACTCGTGGCATGCGAGCACGAAACGCGGCGGGTCACGCGGACGGAGCCGGACGGTTCGATTACCGTGCTGGCGGATCGATACCAGGAGAAACGACTCAACAGCCCGAACGACGTCGTCGTCAAGCGAGACGGCGCCGTGTACTTCACCGATCCGCCATACGCGATCACCCGGGAAGAACAAGAGCAACCGGTCCAGGGCGTGTACCGGCGGTCGCCGGACGGAGGCAGCCTCACGCTGGTCGTACCGGATCTCGAGAAGCCCAATGGACTGGCGTTTTCGCCCGATGAGAGCCGTCTCTACATCGATAACTCCACGGGAAACCGGTGCATCCATGTCTTCGACGTCGAGGCAGACGGGTGCTTAGCGGATGGGCGGGTGTTCTGCGACATGAACGTTCCCGAATTGGGCTCGCCCGACGGCATGAAGGTCGACGTGGACGGCAACGTCTTTTGCACTGGTCCCGGGGGGGTCTGGGTGCTGAACGAGCGGGGCCGCCACCTCGGGACCATCGTATTGCCGGAGAAACCGTCGAACTGCGCGTGGGGAGATGAAGACTGGCGGACGCTGTACATCACGGCGCGTCAGTCGGTTTACAAGATCCGGGTGGTTACGCCGGGAGTCGCCGTACCGTCAGCTGGGACCGCGCCGATCTAACTGGAACTGAGAGGCGTCCAGGACAAGAGTTGCCGGGTATGGGAGAGATCGTACGGCGAGGATGGTTGTCCCGACATGCCGTACACGACGTGGAACCCGGTGACCTCCGTCTCGAGACACCGACGAAACAGGGTACGCAGGTCCGCCGGGCTCACCCACGTGTGCCGTGTATCGTCGTGTCGCGCGGGCTCGGGCCGAAAGGAACCGATCCGCACCGCGA
>JBFIZG010000244.1:0-5570 GCA_041604955.1 Gemmatimonadales bacterium
CGCTCGGGAGCGGCTCCAACTCCGAGGGATCGATAAACGCATGGGCGTCCCCGTCGGGACCGACGGGGAGATGCACCGCGACGTCTCGGACCGGACCCAAACGCGTGAGCGCGCTTTCCGCTTCCTCGTTCATCGGGTCGACTTCGAGCAGCCGCCTGAGCCACGCCTGCGCCATCGGGATATCTCCCTGGCGCTCGGCGAGTTCGCTCAGGTTCTTCAAGGCGATGATGTTCTCGGCGTCGAGACTGAGCACCCGTTGGAACGCCTGCGCGGCTTCGCGGTCGCGATCCATGTCGAGCAACACGCGAGCGAGCACGATTTGCGCGCTGGGATAATCGGGCCGGTCGATGATGCCGCTCTGTACCACCTCCAACGCCAACTCCAGTTCGCCGGCCTTGCGGTAGGAATCGGCAAGCGCGGCGAACCACTGCGAGGGGTTTTCGCGGTAGCGCTGCTCCAGTTTTTCCAGTTCGCTCTTTTGGGCCATAGACGTCGGATCAGCGCCGCGGATAGGGGGGTCAGGCGCATGCAACATAGTCTCCGAAGCGGACGACTGTCAACCGAAAAACGCAGGGCGTCGCCTTGAGTTTGCGTGTTGCCACGCTTAGACTTAGCGCTCCGGCGAACCACGCCGTAACGAGCCGAAATCCGGGAGGTTGCCAGCGATGATGCGCCAAATGCGGGCCAACGTGAAGTGGATCATGGCATTCGTCGCCCTGAGCTTTGTCGGGTGGATGATTTTTGAGGTCGGCATGGACGTCACCGGTAGCGCCGGGCCGACCTTGACGGACGAAATCCTGCGCGTCGACGGGACCAAGATCGACGCACAGACGTTTTACGCGGCGGTCAGAAACGCGCAGGAGCAACAGCGTCAGGCAGGCAGCCCGGTGATCACACTCGAAGACCAGCGCGAACTCGAGGATCGGGTCATCGAGAGCATGGTCGAACAGATCCTGCTCAGAAACGAATATGAACGGCGCGGCATTCGTGTGACTGACGACGAAATCCGCCAGGCGGCGGAGAACTCGCCGCCGCCGGAGCTGTTCTCCGTGCCCGAGTTCCAAACCGAAGGCCAATTCGATTTGGCGAAGTACCAGCGGTACCTCAGGGCGCAAACCGACCCGCAGTTTCTATTTTCGCTGGAGGCCCGCTACCGCGACGAGATTCCACGGTCCAAGTTGTTTGACCAGATCACCGCGGACATCTACGTCCCCAATGCCAAGCTCTGGCAGATCTATCGAGACGAACACGACTCGGTCGAAGCGCGGCTGATGACGTTGCTCCCTGCGGCCGTCGTGAAAGACGACGAGGTTGCGCTCGACGATGCGGCGCTCCAGGCGTACTACCGCCAACACCGGGACGAGTATCGCCGACCGAAGCAGGTCTTTCTGAGTTTCGTGGCGGTGTCACGCCAGACGAACCAGGCAGATTCGGCTGCCGCTCGTGCGCGTGCAGATGACATCGTGCAGGAGCTCCGCGACGGGGCGAACTTCGCCGATGTCGCCGCACGGGAATCAGCCGATTCCGTATCGCGGGCGAACGGCGGAGATCTGGGCGAACTCCGGCTCGGGCAGACCGATCCCACATTCGAGCAGGCCGCCCTCGCGCTCCGACCAGGTCAAATCTCCGACCCGGTGCTCACGCAGTTTGGCTACCACATCATCAAGCTCGAATCGAAAACGAGCGATGGATTCCAGGCCGCTCACATCCTCGTTCCCATCGAACTCCAGGGCGACCATCTCGATCTCGTGGACGAGCGGGGCGATTCGCTCGATTTCATGGGAGCCGAGCAGCAAGATCCGACCGCACTCGACTCGGTCGCGAGCGCCATGGGACTCGCTGTGCAAACGGCGCCCGGGCTCTACGAGGGCGATCGGTTGCGGCTGACGTTTTTCGACCAGGCGTCTGCGTCGGTGATCGCCGGCACGGTGCCCGACGTGGGCGTGTGGGCGTTCGAGTCACCCGAAGGTGAAACGTCTCCGGTGATCGAGACGGAGCAGGCGTTCTATCTCTTCCGGCTCGATAGCCTGACCGCCGAGGGGATTCCGAGCCTGGCGGCCGTGCGCGCGGAAGTGGAACGCGACGCGAGGATGGCGGAGAAGTGGACACGGACGGAACGGCTCGCCGACGAGATCGACCGCGAGCTCCGCGAGGGCGCTTCGCTAGAGGATGTCGCGTCACCCAGGGGACTGAACGTGGTCACCCTGCCCCCGTTTACGCGTATCAACCCGAGCCCGGCGATCGCGGGCGCCCCCGAAGCCGTTGGGGCGGCGTTTGGCCTTGACGCCGGTGAGGTGAGCGGCCCCGTCAAGGGTGAGCGGGCAATCTACTTCGTGGAGTCGTTGGCGCGGCATCCGGCGGACAGCACCGCGTGGTTGGCCCAGATCGAGGAACAGCGGTCGAGGATCATCCAACAGGCCCGTCAAGTACGTGTGCGGCTCATTCTCGCTTCGCTGCGACGCAAGGCAAATATCATCGACCGGCGTCAGGAACTCGCACTCGCACAACGGCAGCAGGCTGACCTCCCCTTCCCGACGAACCCGCTGGGATTTTAGCGGCCAGCGGACGAAGACGGGCGGGGGATCGCTCCTACTCGCTCAGTTTTTTAGGGTCGCCGTCATTGCTGGGACCAGGAGCGTCGATACGACGCGGCGCCGAGGGTTCTTCGACGTCATCTTCGATGCTGCTCTTGATCTCACGAATGTTCTTCCTGAACTCGCGAATCCCCTTCCCCATCGCCCCACCCATCTCGGGGAGCCGCTTCGCTCCAAAGAACAAGAGGATGACCACGAGAATCACCAGCAGTTCGGTCATACCTAGATTGAATGGCACGGTTGCCTCGCTAGAAGAGGGAACGCGCAAGCATATACGCGAGAATCACACCCACGAGCCCAAGCAATGACACATGCAGACCGATCGGACCGATCGTCGCCGTGAAGATCAGCAGGTCCATGTGCACCGGACCCACGCTTGGGGTCACCGTCCACGTAAAAAACTCCTTGGCGGGCCCCTCCGGCAGAAACCGTCCGAGGAGTGCCGAGAGAAACCCCCCGAGCACAAACCCCAGAGAGAGCACACCAATGTAAAATAGCGGGCGTCGCGGTCCGATGGCCACTGGATCAGCCTATTGTCGTCGCGCGATGGCGTAGGCGATGCTGTCCAACAGGGCATCCTTGGCCGGACTGGGGGCGAGACATGCGAGTTCGGCTTCAGCCTCGAGCGCGAAGGCTCTCGCGGCGTCCCGCGCCGTGGCGATCCCGCCGCGCTGTTCTACCGTATGAATGACGGTTGCGATCAGGTCGTCCGACGGACTGGGATCTGCCATGAGCGCCTCGACCTGGGCGCGTTCGGGACCGGTCATGTTGGGGAGGGCCGCGATGAGCGGGAGCGTGACCTTGTGCTCGCGGAGATCCTGCGCAGCCGGCTTCCCGGTGATGTCCTCCGACTCGGTGTAATCGAGCAAATCGTCCGTGACCTGGAACGCCATCCCGAGCTGGCGGCCGAACTGTTTGAGCGGCTGTCGAAACGTGTTGCCGCTGACGAGAGCGCCGATCTCACACGCGCCGGACATGAGTGACGCCGTCTTCGCCTGGATAAGCTGCTCGTAATCACGTTCCGAAAACGTGAGAAAATCGTACGCAACCACTTCTCGCATCTCACCGACTGTCAACTCGTTCGTGACGCGGCTCATGATGCGAAGCGGTTCCCGCGCATCCAGCAGTACCAACTCGTGGATGGCGCGAGAGTACAGATAGTCACCCATGATGACGGCGACTTCATGACTGAACTGGGCATTGACCGACGGCTGGCCGCGCCGCAACACGGAGTGGTCGACAGCATCGTCGTGGATCAGGGTGGCGACGTGGATGAGTTCCACGATTGCCGACAACGTGATTTCGCGGTCGGTGATCGTCCCGGCACTCTGTGCGGATAGTAGCAGCAGCGTCGGCCGAAACATCTTGCCCTTGATGCGGAGCAGGTGGTCGTTGACGTCATCGATGAGGGGAAAATCTGCCTGCGCAATGCTGCGCAGCCGATCGAAGCTGGCGTCCAGTTCCTGACGGACGGGCTCCTGAATGGTCCCGATGCCGATGCTGGCCACGTGTGGCTCCACCGGTCAGCTCCCCGCCGCCGGCAAGTCTCGAACCCGTCGCTCGATGTCCTGGAACTTGTCGTCGATGACGGACACGCGCTCATACAACCGGCGTGCCGTCACCGCGTCCCCTTGTTCCTCGTGGCATCGCGCAAGCCAGTAGAGCAATCCGACCTTGGTGGTGTCGTCCGACGGAGCGGCTTCGGCGGCACGCTTGAGAATCGTCGCGGCAACCGAGAACTGTCCTTTCTCGAAGAAACACAGTCCCAAAGCTTCCGCCGCCTTGTGGGACCCGTCTTCGCCGCCGAGCGCTTTTTGGAATTCGGATATCGCTTCATCCAGGAGTCCCATCTCCTTGAACGCGACCCCCAGATCGTAGTGCGCCTGAGAATCCTCTTCACTCAACCTTGCATCGATGCCCCGGGGCACGTCGTCGAACCCCGATCGGGAATCCTCGGACACGTCGACCGATGGGGCCACGCCCGATGATCCCGGACGCTGATCTGGTCGCGATGCCAGAGCGGGCGCGGGCCCGGCAGTCGCGACCCCAGTCGGCCCGTTTGGGTTGGCATCCAGACCGAGCGCCTGGAGCGCCGTTTCTGCCCGTGCATTTCCGGTTTGATACTTGAGGACGCGCCGATACACGGCCTGCGCCTCATCGATCGTCCCCTCTCGCACGAGCGCGTCGCCAAGATCCAACGAAGCCCGTACCAACTCCGACACCCAGCGGCCACGCTCGAACGACCCCGGCTCGAGGGCAAACCCGTTGCGTTCCACGTAGCTGATGCGTCTTCGATGGTGCTTCACGCTATTCGGGTCGATGCGGAGAATCTCTTCGACCACCGCCTGCGCTTTGTGCCAATCTTCCAGTTCCTCGCAACCCATCAGCACGATATCCAATTCCTCGAGCCCACGCTCTCGATCGCCGTACTCGAGGAGCGCCTCCGCCAACTCGCGATGGATCTCCAAGACGTCGGGACTTTCGGCCACCCGTGACTCGAGGTGCCGGATATGAGGCGGGACGTCTCTCTCCGCAACGAGATCGGGCTCGTCGTCCGCCCACGGATCGAACTCCGCCGCGTCACCGCTGTCGTCCTTCACCGCGTCGACCCGCGCCGCGACATCGGCACCCCGGTTCACCGTTTCCTCGTCGACGACAGCCAGCGTCGGTTGATCGTCAGCCAGGTCGGCACCCCGGTTCTCCGTGTCGTCCTCGACGACGGCGAGCGTCGGTCGGTCGTCGGCCAGGTCAGTACCCCGGTTCTCCGTGTCGTCCTCGACGACGGCGAGCGTCGGTCGATCATCGGCCTCATCCGCATCGTCGATGTCGTCGTCGTCCTCGATGTCGTCCGGCAACACAATGCTCGGCATCTCGGCGGTCTTGGTGGTTTCCACCTCGAGACCGGACGAACCCGTATGACCCGACTCGAGTTCGACCGATGCGAGAGCGATGTCCAAGTCTTCGGGATCGTCCGGA
>JBFIZG010000245.1:0-5550 GCA_041604955.1 Gemmatimonadales bacterium
CCGGCTCGAAGCGGCTCATTGGCAAAGCGATCAAGTTCGCCATCGACCGCGGCCGACCGTCGGTCACGCTTGTGCATAAGGGCAACATCATGAAGTACACCGAGGGCGCGTTTCGCGACTGGGGGTACGAGATGGCCCGGTCGGAGTTTCCCTCGAAGACGGTTCCGGAATCCGAGATCGACGGGCAGCCTGCCGGCGATCGAGTGATCATCAAGGACCGGATCGCGGACGCGATGTTCCAGCAGGTACTGCTGCGGCCATCGGAGTACTCCGTAATCGCCACGCCGAATCTAAACGGTGACTACCTCTCCGATGCGTGCGCGGCTCAAGTCGGGGGGCTTGGAATGGCGCCCGGGGCGAATATGAGTGACGGATACGCGTTGTTTGAAGCCACGCACGGGACGGCGCCCAAGTACGCCGGTCAGGACAAGGTGAATCCGTCGAGCGTCATCCTCTCCGGGGTGATGATGTTCGAGGAGATGGGTTGGAACGACGCGGCGGCTGCGATTGTGAGCGGCATCGAGGGCGCGATCGCCGATCAAACGGTTACGTACGACCTCGCCCGTCAAATGCCTGGTGCGACCAAGGTGTCCACGTCGGGATTTGCCGATGCGGTGATCGCTCACATCACAAAGAGCTAAGCGAGAGAATGAAGACAGCAATTCGAACCACCGAGGTCGACCGAGTGAAGACACCGCTGCTCGCGGTAGCGACCGCGAAGCTGGGGCGCCGATTGCCTCGCGAGCTCAACGCTCTCGACCGTGCCACGGGTGGCGCGATCGAACGGGCGGTTGCGGCGGGCGATTTCACGGGCGAGCGCGACCAGCGCGCGGTATTGCACCCGAGGCGGGGGCCGCGTCGTCTGGTTCTGATCGGGTTGGGCTCTCAGTCGGAGGTGAGCCGAACGGCGCTCCGCCGAGGGGCTGCCATCGCCGCGCGTGCGGCGGTCGGCAGCAAGGTGTCCTCGATGGCCTTCCGGTTCGTTGCCGGCACGAAGGAGCAGATCGGTCCCGAGGAGGTAGCGCAGGTCGTCACCGAGGGCGTGGCGCAAGGGGCCTGGCAATTCACGGACTACAAGGGCTCGGACGCGCGTGGCAAACCGATAGAGCGTCTCGATCTGATCGTCGACAGGAGCCAACGCGCCGCGGCCGAGCAGGGTCGCGCCGTGGGTACGGCCATCGCGGAAGCACAACAGTGGACTCGCACCCTTCAGGCGCTTCCAGGCAACGTGTGCACGCCGACATACCTCGGGAATGTCGCGAAGCAACTTGGCAAAACCACCGGGATCAAGGTGACGGTTCTCACCCGGGCACAGATCGAACGCAACGGAATGGAGGCGCTACTCGCGGTGAGTCAGGGATCCGCGCAAGATCCCAGGTTCATCGTCCTGGAGCATCGCGGTGCAGGGAACGAGCCGCCGCTTTGCTTTGTGGGGAAAGGCGTCACGTTCGACTCGGGCGGAATCTCAATCAAACCGGCGCTGCACATGGAGGAGATGAAGTACGACATGTCGGGCGCCGCGGCAGTCCTCGGGCTGTTTCACGCGCTCGGGCAATTGAAACCGGCCGCCAACGTAGTCGGGCTGATCCCGACCACGGAGAACCTGCCTTCGGGAACGGCCGTAAAGCCCGGCGACGTCATCGGGAGCCATCTCGGCAAGTCGATCGAGGTCATCAACACGGATGCCGAGGGCCGGCTCATACTGGCTGACGCCCTCTCGTACGCGAGCCGTTACGAACCCGCGTGCGTAATCGACGCTGCCACCCTGACCGGTGCGGTTGTCGTCGGGTTGGGGTATCATGCCAGCGGCTTGATGGGGAACGACGATCGGCTCATCGAGGAAGTCCGTCGGGCCGGTGAACTCGCGGGTGAGCGATGCTGGCCCTTGCCGTTGTGGGACGACTACCGGTCTCAGATTGACTCGGACGTCGCCGACATCAAGAACACGGGCGGGCGCGCGGCCGGCAGCATCACGGCAGGCTGGTTTCTCCGGGAGTTTGTGGGAGATTTCCCGTGGGTTCATCTCGACATCGCAGGTACGGCATACACGGACACGAATCGACCCGACCTTCCCAAGGGACCGACGGGCGTCGGGGTTCGTCTATTCACGCATTTCGTGCTCGAGCGCGCGAAAGCGTGACGCCCGCGAGGCACCTGCTGCCGCTGGCCGGACTGGCGCTGGTGCTCGTGCTTCCCCCCGGAACCGCCGTCGCCAGCGCACAAGACACAACCCAGGTCGTTCCCGACACCACTGGATTGTTTCTCGATTCCGCGATCGCGGAGGTGGAAGACTCGCTCGTGCGGGTTGCAGAGGTCCCGATTCCGGAGCCCGCCGTGCCCGTGGGGCCGCTCCCGATCCTCAGCCGGTTCAGCTTCGATAGGGACGATATCCTCTGGGCCACCGCCGAGACCCTCTCGGATCTGCTCACGGCCATTCCGGGGGTCTATGTCGCCCGGAGCGGGTTTATCGGACAACCAGAATACATATCTTATGGTGGTCGGGGCGGGGCTGGAATCGAGCTTTATTGGGATGGAATGCCGTTTCTGCCCCTGGGTGGTGATTCTCTGTTCGTGGAGCTGAGCCGCATTCGGCTGAGCTACCTCGATCGTGTCGACGTAGAAGTCCTCCCTTCGACACTTGCCATCTACCTCGTGTCCACACGGCATCGCAGTACCGATCCCCGGTCGATGATCCGGGTTACTGCGGGGGACTTCGAAACGAACGTCTTTGCCGGGTTGTTTCAGAAGCGGTGGCCGAGTGGTGTGGGGTTGAATCTCGCCGCCGATTTCTTGGGAACCGACGGCGCGAGCGGGCAGGGCCGGAGCGACCAGAGCTTCGACGGGTGGGCGCGACTCGACTGGCTTCCCAGTGCCCGCACCGGCGCGACTTATCAAGTGCGTCGGCAGCGTCAGGATCGAGACGTCGCGGACAACGTACCGGAGCGGAAAGGCGCGCGTACGGATTTCTTGTTTTCGCTCTTTGCGGCTACGAGGGAGGACGGTTTGGGGCTTCGCGCCGAAGGCCTGGTCGGGGCAAGCACGTGGACGGATGACGAGCTCGTGCCCGACCAGCGTATTCGCCAGGCGCGTCTCACGCTCAGATATCGCGAACCCAACTTGACGCTTCAATTGGGTGGCGGGTTGGGTGACGCGAGGGTCACGGCCAGCGGAGAGGGAAGGCTGGGCTGGGTGCCGCTGCCCGGTGTGATCCTCTCGGGGGGCGCCCGGTGGCAGCGCCACGAGGCCGACCGACGCTCCGTGGCAGCCCATGGAAGTGTAGGGCTCTTTGGGGGACCGTTTTCGGTCGCGGGGACGATCGAGTTCCGAGACGGAGTGCAGGTGCCGGCCGTCCGAAGCGACTCGGCGCAGCGAACGCTCAATGGGTCGGTGCGAGCCGGAATCACCACGTCCTTCTTTGCCGGGAACGTCGCCCTCACGCGCCGCGAAGCCTACCTCCCCGTGGCGTTCCCGGACCTTTCCGCCATCGCGCGGTTTGACAGCTCGGCGGAGGCGACGTACCTGGTGATTGATGCGGCGCTCATGACCTCGCGCGCGCTCTCACTGCACGGCTGGTATTCTACGCCGGCGACAGGACGCGCAGCGGACCTTCAGCCGCCGAAGCACGGACGGGCGGCGCTCACCTTCCGGTCGAAGTTCCTCCGGACGTTTCGGAGCACCGCGTTTGATTTCAAGATTCAACTGGCGATGGAGTCGTGGAGCACGGGCACAGGGGGGTTCGATTCGTCCGGGTCTCCGCTCATTCTGCCCGGCGCGACATTCTACGAAGCGTTTCTCCAGTTCCAGCTCGTCAGGTTCAACATCTTCTGGCACTTTCGAAACGGCTACAACTCACCGACCCCGTACGTCCCGGGATACGTGTATCCCGTGAGTGTCCAGACATTCGGCGTGAAATGGGAATTCGCGAACTGAGCCGTGTCGGGCAGGGCGCATGCGGTCCGGGGTCGATGTGCCCATCCGACGTTTTGACCTCGGTCCCGGAGCGGACTAAGTTGCGCTCAGCCATTGCCAGACACGAGGATATCTCTTGCCAAGATCGATGACCGGCTACGGCGTCGCCGACGGTCGGTTGAACGGCGGACGGATTCAAGCCGAAGTCCGGACTGTCAATCATCGTCATTTCAACCTGAGCTTGAAAGTGCCGTCTGGTCTCCAGGACGTGGAGGGGGAGCTCAGACAGCGGCTTCGGGATCGGTTGGCGCGCGGTCACGTGTCGGTGGCGATTCGGTGGATCGAGGAACCGGAGCGCGACCCCGTCATCAGCGTGAATCTCGACCGCGCACAAGACATCGTCGAGGCGTTGCGGGAGCTTCAGAGCACACTCGATCTCGCCGGCGACATCGACGTGGCGTTTGTCGCCCGCCAGCCCGACGTGATATCCATCACGACCTCGGAAGATGCGCCGATCGACGTCGAGGAGCTGCGTGCGATTTTGGATCGAGCCGTCGATGACGTCCTGGCCATGCGCGCCGACGAAGGAGCCGTGCTGGGTGACGACGTTCAGCGCCTGCTAGACGACCTGAGGGGCGCGCTCGACCGAATCGAAACGCATGCCCCGGGACGGGTGGAGCGCGAGCTGGACCGACTGCGCGCAAACGTGCAGGCTCTCGTGACGGGACAGCCGGTGGACGAAACGAGACTCAGTCAAGAAATCGCCCTGTTGGCCGATAAGCTCGACATCTCGGAAGAGACGGTTCGTCTCCGTGCTCACTTCGACGCGTGTGCCCGGGCACTGGCCGGTGACGATCCGGCGGGCCGCCGTCTCGCGTTTCTGGGACAGGAAATGCTCCGGGAAATCAATACGATCGGCTCGAAGGCCAACGACGCTGCCATCGCGCACGAGGTCGTCGGGATGAAAGGGACCGTGGAAAAGTTCCGTGAGCAAGTCGAGAACGTCGAGTGAACCAACAGTTCCTGCTCGTGCTGTCTTCGCCCTCGGGCGGGGGGAAGACCACGGTAGCCAACGCGTTGGTCACGGCCCGTGACGACCTCCGATACAGCGTGTCGGCGACCACCCGGCCAGCCAGACCAACTGAGCGAGACGGGGTCGACTACCACTTCCTCACGCGTGACGAATTCGAGCGCCGTCGTGGAGCCGGCGAGTTCTTGGAGTCGGCGGAATACAGTGGCCACCTCTATGGCACCCTCGAATCGGAAGTCGACCGCACCCTCGCCGAGGGATGTAACGTCATTCTCGATATCGAGGTGCAGGGACTCAAGCAAGTCCGCAAGCGGCGCGACGATGTCGTGAGTATCTTTATCCTCCCGCCGTCGGCGGAGACGTTGTTGGACCGGCTCGTGAAGCGCGGAGAGAAGCCGAATTCGGACCAACTGCGTGCGCGTCTGGAGCGCGCCACGATCGAGCTGGGAGAGGCCGCATCGTACGACTATGTGGTCGTCAACCATGTGCGGACACAGGCCGTGGCAGATGTCGCGGCGATCCTCGACGCGGAATCACGGCGCACGGGGCGCCTCGTCGACCTGGTAGAGGTCTTGGACGCACTGACCGGTGACATCAGAGCGATCATCGCC
>JBFIZG010000246.1:0-5550 GCA_041604955.1 Gemmatimonadales bacterium
AGTGGTGGACTCGGTGCCGCCAGCGATGCTCATGCCACGCTTTTCCAACACGTTACGGAGAGCGTGGGCCAGATATCTGTTGGGGTCCGGCAGGGCGAAGTACTCGGTTTTCCCTGCGTTCCCGATCGGGACGGTCCCTTCGGCCCAGACCATCATCCGTCCGGGCTCTCGGAAGAAATCGATGGTCCGTTGCCCGGAGGCCGGCACGGTGCGGGTGCGATTCTCGAACAGGAACATGCTCAGATCCGGTTCGAACGCGATCGCGGCAGGTGCGTCGATCCTAGCTCCCGGGCCCCAGGTGACGTCCACGCTGTTGTCGTTGAAGCCCAATGCCGAAATGGGCGCAGCGTACCACCAGTTGAGATCGTAGCTCTCCCACGACGGGTGAACGAGCTGCCCGTCGAAGTAGCTGCCGTCCCCCACAATGCTTCCGGTAACGTGCCGGAGTCCGTTGCGCCACAGCTGGTCCGCGAGCGTCTCGATCTTCGTCCATTTTGTTTCGCACGCGCCGGCCGCGAGGGTATCGACACCGTAGCACCGCTCCGAAAACGTGGGGTCGCCCCGCCCATAGATGACGAGATCTCCGTCCAACACGCCGTCGACGAGCGGCCCGGAGCCGTAGACACTCGTGGCGATCCGGAAGTCATGCGGTAGCAACGCGGTCGCGGCGGCGGACACAACGAGTTTTGCGTTGGAGGCCGGTACGAAGGCGCGGTCGGCGTTCAGTTCGTAGAGGACGTCGCCGGTCTCGTCGGCGACGACGATTCCCCACACCATCTGCTGGTATGGCCGGGTCTCGAGCAGGTGCCGCACGCGGGTTGCGATGCCCTCCTGGGCAAAAGCCGTACCCGGCAGGGATACGATGACGAACGCGGCTGCGCCGACGATTGGAGCTGACAAGATACTTTTCATCTGGCGGTGTAAGTTCCTGAGGATCAATAGGTTGACACAGAGGCCTCGCGCGCCCAAAGTACGAGGGTCCGTGGCGCGCGTCAATCGACGCGCCAGCCGTCTTTTCCGGCCGAGAAGTGTTTGAAACTACGCCAAATCTCCGTCAGACTTCTGGCGCTCCCGCTCCTTCTGGCGACCCTTGCTGCGCCGCTCAACGCACAGCGCGGAGACGACACCCTCGTCGTGCGGAGTCTCAAGTTCGATGGCAACCGCGCGATTGATGATTATACGCTGGGAATCTCCATAGCCACGTCGCAGTCGTCGTTTTTTGCACGGTTCCCCCTGCTTCGCTGGATGGGATTCGGCGCCAAGCGGTACTTCGACGAGACGGAGTTCCGACGGGACGTCTTCAGGATCATTGGGCTCTATCGTGCAACCGGGTTTCGCGAAGTCGATGTCGATACGCTCGTCCAGCGTGTTGCCGGCGATGTGTATCTGCGGTTCGTGATCGACGAGGGTGAACCGGTCGTGGTGACGGCGCTCGACATTACGGGCGCCGAGCACATCGTGTCGGCGCGACGGTTGAGGCGTGACGTGCCGCTGCGTGTGGGAGAGCCGTTCAACCTGCTCTTGCTCGACGAGTCCATTGAGACGATCCGAAGGTACTTCCTCCATCGCGGGTACCCATACCCAGACGTGCTCCGAAACTTCGATGCCGATTTTGAGAATCACAATGCGCAAATCACTTTACACGTTACGACCGGACCGCGGGCGCGGGTTGACTCGATCGAAGTGATCGGAGCCGAAAAATTGAGTGAGGGTGTGGTACGTCGTTCGCTTGCGATCAGGCCGGGTGACCTGTTCAGCGCCCGGGCTCTCCAGGAAAGTCAGCGTGACCTCTATCGCCTGAACGTTTTCAACGGGGTCACGGTGGGTCTGACCGACACCGTGCCTCCGCCGGCCGACGATACTACGGTGACGGTGCGCGTCCGTCTCTCTGAGGGTCAGTTCCAGCGGATTCGACTCGGCGGCGGATATGGGACGGTCGACTGCTTTCGGACGCTCACGTCGTGGACGGTATACAATTTTTTAGGCGGAGGCCGTTCGCTCGATCTCTCCGCGCGACTCTCCAAAATCGGATCTGGCCGACCGTTAGATGCGGATTTCGCACAAAACGTGTGCGTGCAACTCCGCGACGAGGATCCCGACCGTCTCGAACTGAACTACAATCTCACCGCCAGTCTCAGAGAGCCTTTTTTTCTGTCCTCCCGAACGAGCGCGTTGCTCTCGGCAACCGCGGAACGACACAGTGAGTTTCAGGCGTTCCTCAGGGAGTCATACGGTGGCGAGCTCGCCGTCACCTGGGCTACCCCGTTGCGGGTGCCGTTCACGTTGTCGTACGGGCTCTCCACCACGCGGACCGCGGCCGAACCGGCAATATTCTGTTCGTTCCTGAACGTCTGTCGCATCGAAGACACGAGAGCGTTTCGCGAAGACTTCCGCCGTCGATCGGTGGTTGCGCTCCGTGGTGTTTGGGATCGATCGGATTCACCGTTGAATCCGACCCGGGGTACGCGGGTGAGGGGGGAACTCAGACATGCATCGAACCTGACGAAGTCGGACCCGTTGATTCGGTTCACCAGGGGCGTGTTCGAGCTTGCATCCTATCACCGGGTTGCTCGCCGCAGTGTGTTCGCTTGGCGGGTGCGATTGGGCGCGGTGAGGTCGCCCCGGCTCGAGAATGCGGCAGGCGAGGAGGATCGGTTCGTGCCACCTGAAGATCGCTTTTACGGCGGTGGTCCGAACAGCGTGCGAGGATTTGGCCAGAACGAGTTGGGTCCGCTCGTGCGCGTGCTGGAACGGAGCGTCGACACCACCGACGTCATCGGGGACTCGATCGTGACGCGTCCCGACACCGTGATCCGACCCTCCGCCACTGGTGGCGACCGGCTCATCTTTGCGAACGCGGAATACCGGTTCCCGGTACCGGGGTTCGGTGGTCGGGTGTCGGGGGCCACCTTCCTCGATGCCGGACAGGTGTATGCCCAGGGAGACGCCCTGGACCTGTCGACACTTCGGGTCACGCCGGGGGTCGGCGTTCGCGTCGCCACCGCGCTGGGACCGATCCGGTTCGATGTGGCGTACAATCCGTATGACGTCACCGTCGGTCGACTCTACGAGCAACAACAGGACGGTAAGGCGGGGTGTGATCTGGCCTCGCGAGAGACGTGCGAATTGGTGGTGCTAGTGGAAAACTTTCCCGAACAACAGCCGAGCCGCGGATTTCTGAAACGATTGCAACTCCATTTCTCGGTGGGGCAGGCGTTTTGAAGCTGTTTCGGATACTGGGTGTTGTGGCCTTGGCCCTCTGCTGGCTCGTGGGAGCGGCAATCGGTGCCACGTCGGTTGGGCTGCGCACCGCGAACGGCCGAAGCGCTCTCGTCCGTATTGCGGTGGCGATCGCGAACCGGGCCATTGACGGAACCATCGCCATTGGGGGAGTCAGCGGATCGCTGCTCAGTGGTCTCACGGCTCGCGAGATCGTTGTACGCGATGCGAAGGGATCGATTCTCGCGGAAATCGCGGAGATCGAGGTTGGATATGGGTTGAACGACCTGGTGCGACGTCGATTCGTCCTCGGCCACCTGCGCGTGGAATCGCCCCGCCTCCGTTTGGAGCAGGACGCGGATGGCAAATGGAATATCCAGAAGATCTTCGGGGGTAACGGCGGCACGCGCACGGGGCCGGTCCCATTCGTCGCGTTCAGCGATGTTGAAATTACCAACGCGGCCGTCGAAGTGCGGACGCGCTTCGACGGTCCCGTCGCGGCGGTGTTCGAGATCGAGCACGATTCGGTCGGGCCGGTTCGGGTCCGCCGGTTTACCGACATCAACGCCTTTCTCCCTTACCTCCGACTGGTGTCGCCACTGCCCGGGCAGCCGACGGAAGCCGAAATCTCTGCGTTCAGCGTACGCGGTTCCGATCCCGAAATCGACTTGGTTGGGCTCAGAGGAACGGTGCAATTGTCGGGAGACTCCCTCTACCTCGACCTCGCCGAGGCGACGCTACCCGATTCCGGTATCGCCGTCGATGGCACCTTCAGTTGGGCGACAGGGCCGCTCCGACCGGATATCGAGGTCGTTGCCGTGGACGTGGCGACAGACCCGGTTCGCCAATTCGTGAGCGAACTCCCGCCTGGAATGGAGGCGTCCGGTCGGTTCAGGGTTCGCGCTGCAAGCGATGAGATACTCAGTTTTACCGGCAACGACCTGTCGATTCGGGGCGTTGGGGGTGGGGGAGTGGCCCGCGGGCAGCTTGGACTGGTGGTGGGTCCCGGCAGGCGCGTGGCCTTCCGCAGCACGACGCTCGATCTGGAAAATCTCGATCTCGAATACGTTCGTGCCTACTTCGATACGCTGCCCTTCGCCGGTCGCGTGACCGGACGCTTCGAGGCTAGTGGACGAACAGATTCCCTGACGCTCGGCTTGAACATCATGTTCAGTGACTCGATGGTTCCGGGTTGGCCGGCCTCGACAGTGATGGGAACCGGTATCGTCACGTTGGGTGGGCCCGGTTCGCCGATCTTCCGCAACTTCACCATGAGCGATGCCCGGATCGACCTGGGCACCGCCCGCCGTATCATTCCTGCCATCGACCTTCAGGGAACATTCAGCGGAAACGCGGTGCTCGACGGACCGCTTCTTCAACTGAGCTTCGACGGCGAATTCCGCCACCGGGACCGTGGCCTTCCCGAATCGGTCGCCCGCGGCGTCGTGCGGATCGATGGGCGCGGTGACACCCTCGGAGTCTGGGCTGACATGGTGCTGGACTCGTTGGTGCTCGACGGGCTGGTATCCAGTTACCCCAATTTGAAAATCGGAGGCGCCTTCGCGGGCCCGGTCATGTTGACCGGATATCTCGATTCGCTGGAAACCCACGCGGAGCTGTCTGGTCCGGGAGGACGTGTCGCGGTCGACGGCGCCCTTCGACTCGTCGCCGGCAACCGCGGCGCGCATTTTCTCGAAAGTGAGGCGACCGCACTCGACTTGAAACACCTGAACCCCGCGCTGCCGACCACTTCGCTTGCCGGCGCGTTGCAGGGGAGCGGTAGTACTGGCGGGAACCCGGTTGCGTCAGTCGGGATTGAGTTGGTGCAATCGAGCGTCCTCGGTGTCGCGGTAGACAGCGCCCGGGTTGCGGTCGGCGTCTCCGACAGCACGCTCTTGATCAATGCGCTCCAGGTGTGGGGAAACCGATTGTCAGCGTCGGGAAGCGGTACTCTCGGCTTGACCGGTTCGCGCGAAGGCGGAATCACCGTCTTTGCCGCCGTCGATTCGATCGGCGCGCTCCGACCCATTCTCGAACGGGTCTTTGGCACCGTGGATACGACCGGTGTCGGCGATCGGACACCGTCCGGTTCGATCTGGGCCGGCGTTCAGCTCCAGGGGTCGCTCGATGATTTCGAGTTGACCACCGATTTCGAACTCAGTCAGATCCAACGCGGCGCCTTTGCGCTCAGTCATGCAGAAGGGAACCTGACATGGAGTCCACGCGACCGTGTCGTCGAGCTCGTCGCCGACGTCGAATCGGCGGATGCCGGGACCTGGACGCTCGGGAACACCGAGGTGGATATCACCGGCGAAGTCATCGACTCGGTAG
>JBFIZG010000247.1:0-5544 GCA_041604955.1 Gemmatimonadales bacterium
CGTCGCCCTTGCACACATGGGGCGAAAGGAAGAATTCCGCCGCGCCTTTGCGGTGGCGACGTGTCACGATTTCTTCAACTACATGACGGTCGCCCTGCTCTTGCCGCTAGAGATGTTGACGGGATATCTCCAGAAAGCGGCCACACTGATGTCGTCGCTATTGACGGGCTTCGGCGGCGTCCAATACGACAGCCCAATCAAGGGGGCACTCAAAGTTGCCCTCGCGCCAATCAAAGGCGCCATTGCCGCCATTGTCGAGTCCGGGCAGGTTCAGGCCTTCATCCTGATCGGTGTCAGCGCATCGCTGATTTTTGCGGCGTTGATGCTGCTCGTTCGGGTAATGCGCGCGGCCATGCACGCGCGGGTGGAGGCAATCGTTTCACGCGCGCTGGACAGACGCGTACTGGTCTCGATGCTCGTGGGGGTCGTCGTGACTGTCATGGTGCAATCGAGCTCCATCACGACCTCGCTCCTCGTGCCGTTGGCGGGAGCCGGCGTGCTCACGCTTCCGCGGGCGTTTCCCATCACGGTCGGCGCCAACATCGGCACGACGATCACGGCCCTGCTTGCGGCGCTCGCAGCGACGGGGGCCAACGCTCAGGCCGGACTCATCATCGCGTTCGTGCATTTGTTGTTCAATTTGAGCGGCACCGTGATCGTGTTTCCCGTGATGGCGATTCGTCGGATTCCGCTTCGCGCGGCCCAATGGCTCGCTGATACCGCGGTCCGGTCCCGGAAGTGGGCGCTCTTCTACGTGGTAGGGATGTTCTACGGTATTCCGGCGCTCTTGGCGACCTTGCATCAACTTTTGACGTAGCAGGGGGCACTCATGCTTCGCGAACTCCTCAGCATCTTCAGGTCCGACAACCCGCTCAAGGCGATGGCGGACAACTTTGCGGAGATGCTCAAGTTGTCGTACGACCTCACCGTGATGGCCGGCGATGTGTACTTCGAGAAAACCGCCGTGCCCGACCAACGGACACTGGTCTACAAACAAGACGTCAAGATCAACAAGCTGGAGCGCGTCATCCGGAAACAAGTGCTGAGCCACCTGGCGATTCGTGCAAACTCGCCGCATCTCCCGTACTGCCTGGCGCTCATGAGCCTGGTAAAAGACGTCGAACGGATCGGCGACTATGCAAAGAACCTCTCGGAGATTCCGGACTTTTCTCCTGCCGCGTTGCCCGATGACGAGGTGACCGCCGAGCTCCGGGAGATCCGCCGAGGAGTGGAAGAACTGCTGCGGACCGCCGGCCGAGTGTTCGACGAATCAGATGACGAAGAGGCGATCGAGTTGATACGGATCGGCCGCGATTTGTCGCATCGCGCGGACGCGTTGGTCGCGACCATCGCGCGAAGCACGTACGATGCCGCTAACGCCGTGGGACTCGTGCTGGGCACGCGGTACTACAAGCGGATTGGCGCGCACATCTTGAACGTTCTGTCGAGCGTCGTTATGCCACTCCACAAGCTCGACTACTACGACGAACGGGAAGTTCCCTTGGGTGACGAGGAGTAAACCTCCCCAAGTCTTCATCGTTCGCGTCTATACCCACTTGTGCGGGGCGATCCTCGCGGTCGTCTTGCTCGAGGTGCTCGCGTTTCGCTCTGGTATAGCGCAACCAATCGGGCGTGCCATGTTGAGCGTCTCATGGCTGCTCGTCCTCGGCGGGTTCATTCTCCTCGGGTGGATGGCGCGGCGTGTCGTGTACCGAGCCAAATCCACCGGCGCGCAATACGCTGGTCTCGCGCTCTACGTTCTCGCCAAGACCATCATCTTCATTCCCCTCCTCTACCTCGCGGAGAGCATCGCTCCCGGGGCCCTCCGCCATGCAGCCGCGGTCACAGTGGTCGGGACGCTCGGGCTGACCGCGGTGGCGTTCAGTGTCAAGCAGGACTTTCGGTTTCTGGGCGCCGCACTGCGTTGGGGCGGGCTCGTGGCGCTCGGGCTGATCGTCGCGGCCATCGTATCGTCCACGCGGTTGGGTACCTGGTTCGACATCGCCATGATCGGACTTGCCGGCGCCTCCATTCTCTATGACACCTCGAACATCACGCGCCGCTATCGTGGCAACCGGCCCGTGGCCGCGGCACTCGAGCTGTTCGCCTCGATTTCGCTCATGTTCTGGTATGCGCTCCGTCTGTTTCGGCGGCACGGGCGCGCGTATGGGTAAACGAGCCGCACGCCCGACGTAGCAAACAGTCAGTTATCGGCGGACATAAACCGGACGTGATGGACGTCACCTACGACATCGCATTCATCTTTCATACAACAGCTCCAAACGTGACTCTCCGCACGGAGTTTCCATGATGTATGGCCTACCTTCGCGGTCCTTAGAAGCGTCGCTGGTGGACCGGAAGCCTCGTATCGCCTGCTTCACCGCGCCGCACGAACGACCGGTTGGGGGTGAAGTACGAAGTGGCGCGGCGCGGATTATTCGAGTTGTTGAGCTGCCTGTTGTTCGGCGTCATGTCTTGCAGCTCTGGGGTCGCAAACGCGCCGGACGATTCTCCGATCAAATGGGTGGACGTCGTCCCGGCCTCGTACTCGTTCGACGGGTTGGGTGTCCCCATTTCGTTCACTCCCGTGGGGGAAGACCGCACCGGCAGCCCTGTTCCCGCCGACATGTTCGATTGGTCGTCTTCAGCGCCGAACGTGGTGAGCGTGGAAACCCCGGGCGGTGTCGGAATGGTCATGAGTTATGGCGCCGCGACGGTGACAGTCGCGGCGGGCGGGCGAACCGGTGCCGCGATCCTGCTCGCGAGCCCGGACCCGTGGAGCAACGACGCAAAGATCGAAGTCGTCTCGCGAGCTGACGCGATCAGCGCCGCCGTCCTGGGAGTGGGCCCGCTTGCCGCGAAGGGTGTCTACTATGCCTGTTCGTATCCCGGACTGTGGACGAGCTTCCCACGAGGGACGTCCGTCAACGTACGGGTATCGAACAGCGTCAAGCCAGATGTTCGGGATGCCGTACACCGCGGACTGCTCGACATCTGGGAGGTGACGGGGGGTGCGCTCTCGTCAACGTTCGAGGTCACGACGGATCCCAACCCGATTCCCGGTCGAAACGAGGTGACGGTGACCGTGCACCCCACGCCGAGCGCGTTTGGGTGCCGGCGGGACGTGGGTTGCACACTCCACGAGTTCGAAAAGCCAGGCGTGCTCCGCTCGAGCAGGGTGATACTCCCCTCGATCCAAACGGCCAACGCCTTCGTGCACGATGCCATCGGGCACGGGATCCTTGGCATGTGTCACGTCGATGCGGGTCGGATCGGTCGAGCCGAACACTCGCTCATGAGCAACGGTCCGTTTACCAATTCGAGTGACATCGCGCCCAGTCTCAGTCACTTGGATATCGAGATTCAGCAGGCAGTGTGGGCGACTTCGCTCAGTCCCGGTGCGGACTCCAGAGCATTTCGAACGGCGGGGTTGATTCGACCCTGAGCGCTGACGGGTACGACGGGAACACAGTAGAGGTCACTGAGGAAAAAGCTGAGGACATAGAATGCAGACGTGTCAAGGGCGCTGCTCTTCTCTGCGTCCTCTGTGACTCAACCGTTTAAACGGACGACCCCGCCCTCGTCACCGTTGCAGTGCGCCACCCCTCGTACCAGTGCAGCATCAGTTTTTTCATAATGCCACAGAGGTCACGGAGCAAAAAAGCGAGGACACAGAGAGAAGCAACGTCACAATGCCCCTGCTCTTCTCTGTGTCCTCTGTGGCTCTGTTCAGCCCCGAATCTCAGTTTTGCGTCCAGTACACTAGCTTGAGCGAGAAGAACGACACGGAGTTGGGCGACACCCAGACGCCGTTCCCGTCCACGTTGACGGGCGTGTAACAACCGAACGGGTCTTCGAATGCGTGCCAGGCCGTGAAACCAACGACCCCAGTCGTCCCGGTCTCACCCACGTGTACGAGCACCCGCTGGTTTCGCAAATGGGTGGGGTTATCCGGAACCACATGACATCCGGGCTGTCCGCTGGTCCAGGTGGGTGTGTCGCTTCCGTCCGCGACGGTCGGATCGAACGTGCCGAATAAGAATGACTCGTCTCGCTGCGGGAGTTCGCCACCCGGACCGACGTCATCACCCGACCGTTCGATCTCGACGTACAGTTGCACGGCGGAGTCGGCCACGACGTTGGGTCCGAGCACGCCGGCCAGGTCGAGCGAGTCGAGCAAAATCTTTTTCGTGGGACCGGTGCAGCACGGCCCGTCGTCGTTGTCGACGATGAACCCCTGTAAGAATCCGTCCGCGGCGCCGATCATCACCGTGTCTTGCGTGACCCCGGGAGGCATGGTGTCGCCCTTCGCCACGACGACCTTGACCGCGCTGAACGCGCTCCCGCCGGGTCCCACGGCAATCAATAGATAGGTCTGCGTCTCGTCTGGCGCGTCGGTCACCGCGTGCATCGTGCGGAGACCGTTCTGCCCGTCGAGCACGGTGTCGGGCGGAACCAGGAGCGCCGAATCGGCGTGCTCGATGGTGGCGGTCAGGTTGACGGACTCACCGGCAAAGATCGTGTCGCGGTCCGCCACCAAACTCGCGATCGGGCGGGTCGGCACCGTACCGGTCACTTGGACGGTCGCGACGTCAAACGCGGCGGTACCACCGCCGTACGCGACGAGCAGATAGGTGGTCGTATGATTGACCGTGACGTCGAACATGGCGTTGGTCGCGTCGCCGTTCGCATCGAGCGGGACGTTGGTCCTGGTGGGCAAGATCACCGCCGAGTCCGCGTTGGTGACGTTCACCGTGAGCGTCGTCATGCCGCCACCCTGCGGGAGCGTCTCGGGCGACGCCTCGATGTCGGCGGTCGGCGGATCGCCGCCATTAGGCGGTGTAGTGACCGTGACGGTTTCGACGACGTGCGTCGTGCCACCCGGTCCTTCGACGATCACGAGGAAGCTGGTCGTCTGTGTCACTTGGACCGTGATCGTGGTGTCGAGAGTCGACCCGAACCCTTCGCCCGTGATGGTGACGCCCGGCGGCAACACGATCACTTTGTCGTAATGCGTCGCCGTGATCCGGATGTCGACCGAGTCACCCACATTCACCGTCTCGGGCGTTACCGTGACGGTGACTGTCGGGGGAGGCGGCGGGTTCACCACCACGGTTACCGCGCTGAACGCGCTTCCGCCCGGTCCGACCGCGATCGCCAAGTACGTGGTCGTCGCTGTCGGGTTGACGGAAACCGTGGTACTGGTGGTATCGCTACCGCCTATCGGGATCGTGATGCCGGGCGGCACGACGAGCGCCGAATCGGCGTTAGAAAACTCGACGGACAAGGTCACCAGGTCACCCGCGTCAACCGTGTCGCGGTCCGCCGTGATGTTCGCCGTGGGCCTGGGTGCGATCGTGCCAGTCACCTGGACGGTGGCGACATCGAATGCGGCCGTTCCCCCGCCGTACGCAACGAGGAGGTACGTGGTCGTATGATCGACCGTGACGTCGAACATGGCGTTGGTCGCGTCGCCGTTCGCGTCGAGCGGGACGTTGATCCTGTTGGGCAAGATCACCGCGGAGTCCGCGTTGGTGACGTTCA
>JBFIZG010000248.1:0-5520 GCA_041604955.1 Gemmatimonadales bacterium
CGCCGGCCCCGAGATGACGTCGTACAGCGCGTCGATAATGGCATCGATCGTCCCGACGTCACTGGGATTCGCGGCCGGCACGGAGCCGCCGGTGGGCGCCGGTACCGAGTCGGCCGGCTGCGCCTGGACCGAGACGGCGCCGAATGACCCGGCGAGGGACCCGACGGCGCAGGCGAGGACGAAGGGTCTGAGCATTCGGCGCATCGCTCCTCCTGATTCGTGGAATGGGTCGTTGACCTGCACACGGCTCAGGGATCGTACCGGGCATGGGCTGCGTTATCCAAGTTCCCGGGTCGCCTCGAGGCCGGTCAGGCGATATCTTGACACGCTGTCTGTTCACCCGTGAGGAGGCTCCATGTTCCCATTTCGGACGGCCAAGGTGGTGGCGCTACTCGGCACGGTCGCGTGTGTCCCGGAGTCGACGACGCAGTACGTGATGGGAGATGTGGAGTTTGCCGCGCCAGCCGGTAGCGGCGAGCCAAACCTCGTGCATACGTCGGACGATGCCGTCGTGCTCACCTGGCTCGAAGAAGTCGAGCGCCGGCGATGGGCCCTCAAGATCGCCTCCCGCAAGAATGGGAGCTGGTCCCCGCCTCTCACCGTGAAGGAGAGCGACCGGTTCTTCGCGAACTGGGCGGACTTCCCCTCCTTCGTGGAGCAGAGGGACGGAACGTGGGTGGTTCATTGGCTCGAGAAAACCGCGGCCAACACATACGCGTACCACGTCAAGTTGGCCATCTCGAAGGATCGTGGAGAGACCTGGAGCGAGCCCATCGTGCCCCATCGAGACGACTCTCCGCGAGAACACGGGTTTGTGTCGATGGTGCCATGGCAAACGGACGGTGTGGCTCTGGTGTGGCTCGACGGCAGGAATATGACCAGTGCCGACGGCGCAGATGAGCGGGGGGACATGGATACCGGAGAGATGAGTCTCCGCGCGACCACACTCGGCCCCGGGGGCGCGCTGGGACCCGACGTGCTCATCGACGAACGAACCTGCGAATGTTGCCAGACCGCCCTCGCAGTTACCTCACGCGGGCTGATTGCCGCGTATCGCGACCGGAGCGATTCGGAAATCCGGAACATCGCAGTAGCGAGAATGGAGAACGGCGTCTGGAGCGAGCCCACACCGGTTCATGACGACGGCTGGTACTACCCCGGGTGTCCGGTGAACGGGCCGCAACTCTCCGCCGCCGGCGACACGGTGGCCGTCGCCTGGTTTACGGCACCGGAGCAGAAGACTGCCACCTATGTTGCGTACTCGATGGACGGTGGCGAGACGTTTGGTGCACCGATTCGCGTCGACGACGGTGATCCCCTGGGGCGGGTCGACGTCGAGCTACTGGATCACGGCGCCGCGCTCGTCGTCTGGCTCGAACGCACCAAATCGGCGGCGGCGATCCGGGCCCGGGTCGTGCATCCGGACGGCACGGCGGACGCCGCATGGAATGTCGCGATGACGTCGGAGTCTCGCGGGAGCGGGTTTCCGAGAATGGCCCGGGTTGGGAGCGAGGTCGTGTTTGCGTGGACACTGGTCGGGCCCGACGGGGGAGTGCGCGTCGCGACAGCACGTGTGGGCGGTTGACGTCAAACATCCAACACCCAACATCCAACACCCAACACCCAACACCCAACATCCAACATCCAACATCCAACGGCAAATACCGAATATCGAACATCAAGCCCACGTGCGACGCATGCGTCGCCCCGACCGTAGATCTAATCGAACATCGAACCTCGAACGTCCGACTTTCTGCATCCCTGTCGACAGATGTTGAGTAGCCGATGACGCGTTACGGACCGGCCCGTGTCGTCGTAGCGGCGGTCGTGTTGTTCGGCAGTGCGTTTGTCGGTGCGCGTGGCGTCGGTCCTGTTCCTCCCGTCGGGCCGCTGCTCGACCCCGCCAGCGGCATTTGGTCGGTCGCGCGCCAAACGGCGATGCCTGGTGAGGTCGTCGCCACGATCCCGACCCTGGAAGACGAAGTCCGAGTGGTCTACGACCGCCGTGGTGTCCCGCATATCTGGGCAACGTCGATCGACGACGTCATGCGTGCACTGGGTTATGTAGTCGCACGGGATCGCCTGTTTCAAATGGAGTTGCAGACACGCGCCGTCGCCGGCCGTCTGACGGAGTTGGTCGGTCCGCAAGCGCTGTCCGTCGATCGCGAACAGCGAGAACTGGGTCTCGCACGAAGTGCCGACGAAATCTTCGACAACCTGGACCCCAACTCAGAGGTCGGGCGCGCGGTGTTGGGGTACGCCGAAGGGGTAAACGCCTGGATCGAAGCGATGGAACCGGGCGACCTACCGTTCGAGTACCATTTGCTCCATGCGAAGCCCGAAACATGGGAACCCGTCTACACAGCCTACCTGCTCAAACGGATGGGGTATACGCTCGCGTACAGCCGTCACGAGCTGTGGCGAAGCGACGTCGAACGGCTGATCGGCGAGGATGCCGCTGCAGCGCTCTTTCCTGCGAACAATCCGATCCAAGAGCCGATCCAGCCGAATGGGCTCGCCCGTCCGCGACTTGATTTCGTCGAGCCACCGCCTCCAGCTCGAACCGGCGTAACGATCGGCCAGACTGCCCGGTTGCCGTCGGCCACCGCAGACCCCAACCACCGGGCGCCGGTCGTCGCTTTGGCGTGGGACGGAGCGGCCGGCAGGTCGATGCCCGGCATCGGGAGTAACAACTGGGCGGTTGCGCCGTCTCGTTCGGCGTCGGGCAACGCCCTGCTGGCGGGAGACCCGCACCTGAATCTCACGCTCCCATCGATTTGGTACGAAGCCCACCTCGTGGTACCGGGGGAGATGGACGCGTACGGAGTCACGATTCCCGGCTCACCCGGCATCATCATCGGGTTCAATCGTGATGCGGCGTGGAGCATGACGAACACCGGCGCCGACGTGTTGGATTTCTACCGCGAGCGACTCGACGACCCACTAACGCCCACCACCTATCTGGTAGACGGTGAATGGCGAAGACTCGGGAAGACCGTCGAGCAATACCTCGATCCCTCAGGTGCGGTGATCGCCACGGACACGATGTACCAAACGCATCGCGGTCCGCTGCTCCGGACGGAGTCGGGCTCGCTGTCGATGCGCTGGACCGTGCTCGAAGAAACGGGCGCAACCGAGTCCCTGATTGCCGGAAGCAAAGCGGCGTCGGTGCTCGAGTTCTTTGCGGCGACGGAGACATTTCTCGCTCCGGCGCAGAACATGATCGTTGCCGATCGCCAGGGGAACATCGGCATCAGGTCGACGGGTCGGTACCCGCGTCGCCCTGCAGGAGAGGGGTGGTCGGTCCGCGACGGGACGAACAGTGGGGAAGACTGGAGCGGGGCCTGGCCGATTGAACAATACCCGATGGCAATCAATCCCGAACAGGGGTTCATCGCATCCGCGAATCAACAGCCCACAGATCCTCAGGCGGACGGTGACTACCTGGGTGTCAATTGGCCTTCTCCCTGGCGTGCCGTGCGGATCAACCAGCTGCTTCGCGCCGATTCTCAGGTGACGCCGGACGCGATGCGCCGGTATCAGACCGACCCGGGCAATGCGCGGGCCGACTGGTTCGTTCCGCTTTTTCTCGAGGCCGCGCGCGACCTCCCAGCCGGCGGGCGGGAACCGGGTGATCTCACCAGAGCCGCGCGACTGCTTGGAGAGTGGGATCGTCGGTACACGAAGGACAATGAACGCGCGATCCTGTTCGAGACGGCGATGGACGAGCTTGCCGATCGCACGTGGGATGAACTGGTTCCGCCCGGCGACGAGAGCAGAATCGCGACACCGGGGAGCGCGATTCTCGCGCAACTCACGGCGTATCCGGAGAGCGCGTGGTGGGATTTGATTGCCAGCGAAGAGCGGGAGACTCGGAACGACATCTTTGCGGCGAGCCTGGAAGCCGCATTGGGCATCGTGGAACGGGAGTACGGGCCGCCGGACTCCGGTGGGTGGCGTTGGGATGCGATTCGCCACGAGAATATCTGGCACCTCGCGGGATTCCAATCATTGTCGGCGCTCGGTGTTCCGGTGCAGGGCGGTCCCGGCAACCTCAATCCGTCTTCAGGAAGCGGTCGCCACGGCGCAAGCTGGCGAATGGTGGTCGAACTCGCGCCCGAGGTTCGCGCATGGGCGACGTATCCCGGCGGACAATCCGGGAACCCGGTGAGCGAGTGGTACGAGGATCGAATTCCCCAGTGGGCGGACGGCGAGTTGGATGAAATCCTGTTCCCGCGGAGAGCCGACGACCTTGCTGACACGGACGTCGCGGCCCGGCTCACGCTCATTACGGGGGAACGCTGATGCGACGCGCGGGACAGGTGCTCCTGTTGAGCGGAGCCATCGCACTGGCGACGATCGTGTTCGGATGGGTGACCGTTCCCGTGTTGGCGTTTGCGTGGGGAGTCGTAGCGAGTGACTCCAAACCGGGTGCGGTCAGCGGGATGGCGGCGGGGCTGGGCTGGGGATGGCTCCTTCTCTGGACCGCCGCGGTGGGCCCTGCCGGCGAGCTTGCCAGCAGAGCGGGCGGTGTGTTGTCGATCCCGAGCGTCGCACTGGTTATGGTGACGCTACTGTTTCCGATGGTGTTGGCCTGGGGCGGGGGAGTGGTCGGGTGCGTCGTGGCTAGCGTTGCGAAGCGGGACTAGACGACGAGTCGGAGTACAGAGTACAAGAGTACGGCGTCACTGGTGCTGCGTGCAGGCGAGGAGCTGTTCCCAAATGGTGCTTTTCCTTCCATAACGGAACATCCGAGGCAACACTACCCAAACGACATATCGTAAGTTGCTGTGCCATGAAGCGGTTACATGGCGGCACGCGCGTTGCTTTGCGTATGCGCGATGAAGTCGCAACAGCGGCTGATGAGGTCCCGAATCACTTCTCTGAGGAATCTTACAAAATGTCAGTACTCAACCTGCTCACCCAACAACTCGGCGGCAGCGCCGTAACGGACATCAGCCGCCAGCTCGGCTCAAATCAGAAGGCGACGGAGAACGCGATGGCGGCCGCGCTGCCGATGCTCATGGGTGCGCTCGCCCGAAACGCGTCGAAGCCCGACGGCGCCCGCGCGCTGCACGACGCGCTCAGCCGGGATCATGACGGAAGCGTGCTCGAGAACCTCTCCGGCTTTCTTCAGAAGCCGGACGAACAGGCGGGTAACGGTATACTCCGCCACGTCCTGGGCAACAAGCGGAACACGGTCGAGGCCGGCGTCGCGAAAGCGAGCGGGATGGATGCGGGTAGTGTCTCGAAGATGATGGCCATGTTAGCTCCGCTCGTTATGGGGACCTTGGGACGCACGCAGCGAGCCGGGAATATGGATGCTACCGCGTTGGCTGGCGTGCTTGCGAACGAGCGGAAGGAAGTGGAGAAGAGTAACCCGGCTTTGGGGGGGCTCTCGAGGCTGCTCGACCGAGATGGAGACGGCGACGTGACAGACGACATCGCCAATCTCGGCAAGGGCCTGTTGGGAGGCCTGTTCAACCGCCGATAGCAGCCGCGAAGGCGAAAACGAGCCCG